>NHET02000112.1 GCA_002170355.2 Gammaproteobacteria bacterium TMED92 | reverse complement strand
GACAAACTATTGGCCTAAACAAGTACTTAACTAATTCGGAACATCTGTTATGAACTCACCTGACACCCAGACATTTGCAGAACTGCATTATGAAACTGTCCGCGACATTGTGATCCGGGCGGGTGAGTCGATTATGCAGGTTTACAACACCGACTTTGCGGTGCAGACCAAGCAGGACGAGTCGCCGCTGACTCAGGCAGATCTGGCCGCCCACAAAGTAATTGCGGCGGGATTGGCACAGCTGGCGCCGGATATTCCTATTATTTCGGAGGAGTCGAATCTGCCGGACTTTGATGAGCGCAGTCAGTGGCCGCGTTATTGGTTGGTGGATCCCTTGGATGGCACTAAAGAGTTTGTCAATCGCAACGGCGAATTCACCGTAAACATCGCGCTGATTGAAGACAACGCGCCAATCCTTGGTTGGGTTGGCGTGCCGGTTCAGGAGCGGATATTTTTCGGCAATGTTGGAGCGGGTGAGGCTTGGGTAGAAGATACGTCTGGGCGGCGCCCGCTCACCGGTACCGAGCGGCGGGTGAACGATGACCAGTTGACCGTTGTCGCGAGCCGCAACCACGGCGGGCAACGACTAGAGGATTATTTGGCAGCAATTAGCCAACAGTTCCCCAAGACCCATCGCACACCAGTTGGCAGCTCGTTAAAATTGTGCACATTAGCGCTAGGTGACGCAGACATTTACCCGCGCCTGGGGCCGACCAGCGAATGGGACATTGGCGCCGCCCAAGCTGTTTTATGTGCTGCAGGCGGCCGCGTGTTTTGCGCAGATGGCCAAGCACTAGGCTATAACCAGAAGGCGAGTATTCTGAATGCAGAATTTATTGCGGTTTCTGATGGTCGGTTTCCATGGGACCAAGTGTTACCGCCGCTGCCCCCGATGGAATCACCCTAGGCTGTCCCAACGCCATTGACTTAGGGCTGCCTATGGCGCTCAGCAACGCCCCTCGAGTCGTTGCGCAACAAACAACAAATCAGGCGAAAAAGAGGTTGGGAGTGGGGAAAAGATTGGCCTCAGCTAGCCGAACTGCATGCCGTGTAATTGCCCTGCCGAGGAAATTAGCACTGTATATGCATACAGCTGCGGCTAGTGAGGGTTTCAAGAATACGGAAGATGTATTACAAAAAGAAGAGGCTATCGGCGTTTTCTTGGCCGCTGCAAGAAATTTTGTTTTGCGACAGCAAGTTAGCGATATGCGTTCCATAATTCCTTCATTTTGTGGTGACTTAAAGAGCGCGTTAAATGGCGAAATTGGGTCCGCTATGAAGGACTAACCGGGGAGTTTTTATGAATCAAGATCGAGCCGATGTACTGGCCCAGGTCGAAGCGGTCGAAGGGATCATTAAGCAGCATAGTCCTTGGGCTGAACAGCATTGTCGCTTGCATGATGAGTCCTTTGCAGCATTGGTGCGCGCCAAAGTACCCAGGCTATTTTTGCCTGTAGGGCTCGGGGGACTGGAAGTCGATCCGGTCACCTGCGCTCTCGTTACCGAGCGTTTGGCTAGTGCTGATAGTGCTGCGGCTTGGCATGTCATGGTGTTCAATGTCGCGCGGCTAATGGCAGCACAATGGCCCACCTCGTTAGTAGAAATGCTTTGGGGAGAAAATCCCGACACCTTGGTGGCGGCCAGCGGCCATACTCCACTGCGAGCAGTCAAAACCGCGGCTGGCTACATCATTAATGGTCGGCAACGCTTTGTCAGCGGCTGTGACCATGCGACCTGGCTGCTGTCCCCAGTATTGATTGACGAGACACCGGCCATGGCAGTGATGCCACTTACCGACTGCAAAATTGAGCAAAACTGGGACACGTTGGGCATGCGTGGCTCGGGTAGCAGTGACGTTTGGGTAAATGACCTTGTGGTAACCGAATTACAGGTCGTGCTACCAGACGCCAACGCAGCCACTAATTGTCACTACCAAGGGCCACTCTACCAATGCCCTTCTCGAGTTGTGTTTGCGACTTACGTGCCGGTTGCATTAAGCCTTGCTGCACGCAGCCTAGACCTTGTGGCGGCTATGGTTGGCGACAAAACACCTGGCGGTAGCGCAGGGAAAGTGCGCGAAAAAAGCATTGCGCAATTGCATTACGGTAAAGCCTTAGCACTTTATCGGTCGGCGCGGTTGCTGTTTTACCAAGCGCTTGAAGACACGTGGCAGCGCGCTGAAAACGGCGAGGACGCATCGGCGTTGCACAGAGCCGATTTATACCTCGCGGGTACCCANGCTGTACAAGCTTGTGCGNAGGTCGTTAGGCATGTGGCAGATATTGCTGCAACAACAATGATCACCAAAGGCGAGACATTAGAGCGTATCGGCCGCGATATGGAGACGTTGCGCCATCATGGTTTTGTTAGCGAATCACGGTACGCAAGTGTAGCCCAGGTGCACTGGGGCGCCGAACTCGACTACCCCCAGTTATTGCGCTAGCAACGGTTACAGGCTGGCGAGCCAGTCGTCATCGGAGCCTTCATTGATGTCAGCAAATAGCGGCGTCGAAATATAGCGCTCGGCGGTATCCGCAAGCATGGTCAACAGCACACTGCCCGGCTCGGCTTGCTCTGCAATCTTCAGTGCTGCGTTCAAAGTGCCGCCAGCGGATATGCCTACAAAGATGCCCTCTTCTCGACCAAGGCGCAGCGCGCATTGCATAGACTCGTCTTCATTGACCGGCACAATTAGATCCGCAACCTCACGATCGAGCACATCGGGTATGAAGTCAGGGGTCCAGCCCTGAATTTTGTGTGGTGACCATTCGCCGCCAGACAACAACGCCGCTTGTTCTGGCTCTGCGGCAACAATCTTCAAGTCGGGGCGTGCTGCTTTCAGGGTGCGACCAGCGCCCGATAACGTGCCACCGGTACCCCATCCGGTTATCCAGTAGTCGAGTCGCTCGCCGGCGAAATCTTGCAATATTTCCGGCCCGGTAGTACTAGCGTGATAAGCCGGGTTTGCCGGGTTTTGAAACTGCCTGGCGAGGAACCAGCCGTGTTGTTGCGCCAACTCTTCTGCCCTGCGCACCATGCCGGTACCACGCTCGGCTGCGGGGGTAAGAATTACCTTTGCGCCTAACGCGCGCATGACTTTGCGCCGCTCAATCGAGAAGGTTTCAACCATTGTGGCGACAAAAGGGTGGCCCATAACCGCGCAGACCATAGCCAACGCAATGCCAGTGTTGCCCGACGTAGCCTCGATGACTGTTTGGCCAGGCTGTAATGCCCCGCTATCCCGGGCGTCCTTTATTATGGCGTAAGCCAAGCGGTCCTTTACCGACGCCATTGGATTGAAAGACTCAACTTTAACGAACATTTCTACATGCGACGGCGCAATGCGGTTGAGCTTTACAATCGGTGTGTCGCCAATAGTTTGCAAGATATTGTCATATTTCATAGCAACTCCTAGTTCTCAAGGAATGTGTGTGGAATCAGAACCGGAAGCCTGATAGCCCATTAGATTGCGCCAGTGGGCGTAGAGCACGGCGATTACACCTATTAAGGTCAGCAGCACCTCAAGCTCAGAGCCAAAAATATGGCTTACTGCCAGTAACATGAGCAATAGGCCAACGCTGCCAAGTAACATTGTCGGCCCGTTGCCCAAGCGTCGATAGCCGCGGGTCAGGGCAACCGCGCTGATAGGCAAGGCAAAACCAAAGAGGATCCAATGAGTAGTTGTTTCAGTGGCACCTAGCCAGTCGGCAAAGGTAGGAGCCAACAGCACCGCTAATGGAAAGGCCAAACAGTGGGCCAAACACAACCCTGACAGCCAAATGGCGGCACGATCTAGCNTAGTGTGNGGCGTTGGTTTGAGCGCAGACATCAGATTGGCAGAATTTTAAGGGCGCTAAAGCTAGCCTTTCGTTATCCTCAGCGCAAGGACAAGTCCTATCTAGCGATATAACGTGGAATGGAATGACGCAAACAGACCGACAGCGCTGGGACCAACGTTACCGNACGGGTGCTTACGCTGAGCGGCCTTGGCCCAGCGCCTACTTGCAACAATGTATTCCACAGATTGCTGCAAACCCAGTCGCCGCCCGGGCTTTAGATGTCGCGTGTGGTCGCGGTCGTAATAGTTTGTATCTCGCGCAACAGGGCCTCGCGGTTGATGCCGTGGACGTCTCCCCCGCAGCCCTAGCCCACGGTGCAAATTCGGCGCTGCAANCAGGTCATATGATTAACTGGCAATGTCAGGATGTGCTGCGCTGGGCCAGCGCCAGATGCCCGCTTCCTGAGCAACAGTACGGTTTGATCATTATGTTTCGCTTTGTCGCCAGTGCCTTGTTGCCGGTGCTGGTGCAACAACTACAGCCCGGTGGTTATTTAGTGGTTGAAGAACATATGCAGTGGTCAGGCGCGCAGCAATTAAGCGGGCCGTCGAATGTGGCTTTTCGGGTAACATCCACAGAATTGCAAGAAGCGCTGATCCCCCACTGGCAATATTTAGATATGGTGGATGAGTTCGCGGGCCTGGTCGAAGAGCCAGATGGGAGTCAAGCGGCGTTATCGCGCATTTTGGTGCGCCGCCAAGATTAGAGGAAATCATGCAGCATCAAGTACCCACTATTAATTTATCGGACTTTCTGGCGGGTGGTCTGTCAGCCATTGATCAGCGAGCGTTGGCGCACGCCTGCGAGGATCATGGCTTCTTTCTGCTCGAGGGCCATGGACAAGCGCAGTTGGTAAACGATGTCTTTGCCCAGGCCAAAGCTTTTTTTGCCCAGCCCAGAGAGATGAAGTACAGCGTCTATAGAAACGAAGAAAATCCGTTAGGTTACTATGATCGCGAACTTACCAAGCAGCGTCGTGACTTAAAAGAAGTTTTCGATTTCAAAACGGGTGGACACATTTCTAAGAATCCTGCTCGGCACAGCCGTTGGCCGGCGCAACCTGCGCAATTGCGGCCGACTCTTGCAGCGTTTTTCAGCACTTTCACCAACATGTCGGAACAAGTTATGGCCATGGTTTTGATGGCGTTGGGGCTACCAGAGAAAGATGCGTTGAACACGCTGGCGAATAGTTTTGGCCTCAGTCATACCAGTGCTGCGCGCCTGAATTTTTATCCGGCCGAGGACCCTGTGGCGGCGCAAGAGCGTAAAGGGATAACGCCGTTGGGTGACATGGCGTTGCATCATCACACTGACCCGGGCGCCATCACTCTGTTGCTGCAAGACGATCACGGTGGCTTGCAGGCACAGTCAAAGCGCCATGGTTGGATCGATGTGCCGCCGCAGCAAGGCGCGATTGTCGTAAATATCGGCGATGTCATGCAGGTTTGGACAAATGATCGATGCACTGCAGGTTGCCACAGAGTACTGCCNNTCCGCTCAAATAGTGGGCGCTACAGCGTGCCGTTTTTCTTTCAACCCAAGGTTGATGCAATGATTGAGCCTTGGTTGGCGGAACACGAGCAAGCGCATTACCAACCCTTCTCATGGCAGCAATACATTCGTGGTCGCGTTACGGACAACTTTGCGGACTTCGGTGTTGAAGACATTCAAATAGAACGCTACCGAGTAGCCTAGTTCAACGTTAGCGCCGCCGCGCGGTCAAAAGTAGTATTCCGGCTCGGGCGCGAAGACGATCAACAGCGTCAACATTGCAGCGACAATACTCACGCACAGTAAGGCTCGACCATACATAGACGAGGCCGCGCCTAAGGTCGGCTCGTCGCTGCTGTAACCGCTGATCATTGGTGCCACAAGATTGTGGCCTTTGCGTAGCCGATACCAAATCATAATAGCCAGATGCGCCCCAACAGCCGCTGTTAGAACGTCAAAATTAAGGTGGTGGAAACTTGCTAAGGCGTTTGCGATATCGCTACTAACCGCGCTGTTGTAGGGACCGCTGAACAAAATATCATCGGTAATAAATAGTCCTGACGCGGCTTGGCAGAACACTAAGGTCATGAGTATGAGACTGGCCCAACCGCCGACGGCACTGTGTCCTGGTTCGCTAGGTGCGGAGCTTTGGGCCAGTGTTCTAAACCCGCTCATGACCGCCCTCGGGCCCCTCAAAAATTGCCCAAAGCGGGCGTATTTTGTGCCGACCAGGCCCCAGAGTAGCCGAAACGTTACGAGCGCCAGTGCGCCGTAACCGCAATACAANTGGGCGTCCGCCCACTCTATGCCGGCTTCGGCAGTGAGCCATGAGCACACGAACAACACAGCCAATGCCCAATGAAATAGACGCAGTGGCAAATCCCAGATCAACGCACGGCGCGTGTGATCTGGCTGCGGTTTATTTTTGTCGGTAGTCCTCATGACAACTCTTGCACGCGGAGCCCATAGCGCCGACCGCTTTGCCAAAAGCGCCCTTGCCCTGATCAGCAGCCGCCGCTAATGCTAACGCACGCTCCGTTGCGATTGCGGCTTTGCTGTTGAAGTCGTCATTGTTTTCCCAGACGCCATCTAGCGTGTCGGACTCTAGACCATTGGCGCGGGTGTCTAGTGCAAAGACGTCTGGAATCATTGGCATTAACTGAGCGATCTTGTTGGCATTTGTGCGTGCCATAGCGGCGTCAAATGGCACCTTACCCTGGGCCATACCGACAATTGGGCCAAAGTAATGACCCACCACTTTCAGTAGGCCTTGACGAGTTTCAATGGCCTTTTGCGCACGTTCATCATCGGCGGCGTATACGCTGGTGCTGCACAGGCTAATCAGTAGAAACGAAAGCAAAGTTGTTAAAACGCGGTTTTTCATAACGATGTCCTTGGTTGTGAGCAAAATCTTAACCCGAGTCCTTGGCAAAAACGACACATCCAGCCGCGCCAAACATACCGCCGACACCAAGACATAACGAAATGTTTACGTCATTTACTTGGGCTGCGGCCGTGCCGCGCACTTGGCGAACACTTTCTTGCAGCGCATACATACCGTACATGCCCGAGTGCATGTAGGACAAACCGCCGCCATTAGTGTTCATAGGCAATGTACCCCCCGGCGCGGTGTTTTGTTCCCATATAAAATCAGGTGCTTCGCCGCGTTTACAAAACCCTAAATCCTCTAGCCCGTAAATGGGCAGATGAGCAAAGGCGTCATAAACCATTAGATGATCGACGTCGGCATGAGTAATGCCGGCAGCCGCCATGGCTGCTGGGCCAGCCACGGTAAAAGCACGGGAAGAGGTGAGGTCTTGCATTTGACTGATCATCGGCGTTTCAACACTCTCGCCCGTACCTTTCACATAAACCGGTGGTTGTGGAAAGTCTTTGGCTCGGTCGGCTTTAGTCAAAATAAGCGCGCCGCCGCCGTCCGTGACCAAGCAACACTCTAACAAGTGGAATGGATAAGCGATCAACTTCGACGCCAATACATCATCAACGCTAATAAGCTCTTGAAAGCTGGCCCTTGGATTCATGCTGGCCCATTGCCGTTGTACCACGGCGACCATGGCCAATTGCTCGTGGCTCATTCCGTAGGTCTTCATGTAACGCAGCACCGGCAGCGTGAATAAAGTCGGCGGTCCTACTGGACCGAAGGGCATTTCGAACTGACCGCTTAACGATGCTGGAGCGCGACCAAAGCCATCGCGACCGACACCAGAACGCCCACTCTCACCGTGGGTAATCAGCACCGTCGTGCATTGGCCGCTGGTCAGCGCAGCGACGGCGTGGCGAACGTGCAACATGAACGAGCAGCCGCCTACAGCGGTACCGTCGACCCATGTCGGTGTGATCCCAAGGTAGTGAGCCAAGTCAGTGGGTCGGCTACCGGCAGTCGCAAT
>NHET02000051.1 GCA_002170355.2 Gammaproteobacteria bacterium TMED92 | reverse complement strand
AAGGCCACCTCGAGGGTGGCCTTTTTTATTGCGCTACGGCGCGGCTTAAGATGCGCCTGACTAGTGGCTTATCCCTCGGTATCTGGCAAGTTGTTAAACATCGTCTCAAAGACAAAAGAACTGCTACCTTCACAGGAGATTAACTCTTCCATTGCTGCTTGGCCCTCAGGGTTATCGGCCGCAAATGAGCCAAAATTTTGTGCCGAATGGGCTCTAGCATCGAACGAGTACCAGTAGTAATTCATTACGAAGTCGAAGTCAGGTTCTGCGAAGCCCATGTAAGGCACGTGATAAGCAATGGCTAGACCCTTAAAGCCAGCGTCCTCCATTTGCTTCACATTTTTAACTTCTTGTGCGGCGACTTCATCTAAAGTCACGCCTTCATTGAGAGAGCATCTTGAGAACTGCACGGGGCGTTTTTTATCACGCTCCGCAGCATCCATGGGAATACGTGCAACCAGGTTGAAGAAAGTTGCAATACTGTTTCGGCAGGTTCCCGCGGCGCCGCCAGTCACCTCTTCAGCTGCGCTGTCGTAATTATTTGCGAAAGACCCCCATTCGTCGTACATCGCCTTACCGTCAGGCCATGTGCCCCACGTGATGTAGTCATAGTTCGTCTCACCGGCATGCATAGGTATTAGGACAGCCTGTGTGTAATGAGTGCCGTTTTTTTTGGAGAACTCGCCGTATTGCTTGCTTTGTTCTCTTACGTCTTCCATCGTCTTGCCATCGTTGAGCGTGCAATAAAAAAATTCTGACCGCATCTCGGTCATTTCCTGAGCTACCGTAAGAGACGAAGCCAATGCCATGAAGAAAGCAACGATTAATCTCATTTTCGCCCCCTGTGTGAGTTAGCGCGGGCAACACGCCGCGCGTTCGAGTATAAGTCCAGTGCCCCAAAGCGCAAGCCCTCGCGTCAGTTAAGGAAAGCGAAGTGCGCTGCCTGTCACCCTTCAGGCGCTCCGCAAGGCGCTGCTGCGAGCGGTAGTTACTTTGATGTCTCTGGTATTTGACTGCCCGATGTCACTTTCTGCTAACAACCCCGGGGTGAACTGTGGCTACAATCGAGGTTTACCATAGTTTGTGAGTGCAAGAGCTTTAACAAAGGGAGCAATAGCAATGCTTGAACGAAAAGACGATTTGAATTGCAGCATTACGTCGACTGAGGTCAGGGACGATGGCGTGACGTTCCACTGCATGACAAACATGAATGACTACGGAAAAGTGCGTTTTTCGCTTACGCTGGTGTCTGCTGCGTCACCTGATCGAAGTGGAGGCGAATGCTATGGCTCGGGTCGCGGTGCGATGAACGACGGCACTTTTTTCGCGGGCTCCTTTTCGGGTCGTTGGAAAAGAGAGGGCACGAAAGTCACGGCTCGTTACATTGATTTGGTGAGTAACGGCGATATGAGCTTATACATCGTCCATTTCGACGCGACTCAAGACGAGATGACCATCGAGCAGCATAGCTTCACCTAATCAGTCTGGGGTAATTCTGGCTGCCCGGGCTAATCTTGAGCGCTGCTCTGAATAGCCTCTTGTAGGGCTTCCAAGGCTCAATTGGGGATGATGGTGAGGTTGCGCTTGCTGACCATGATTTTGCTGTTGTCCGGTTGTGCCACGGGGCCAACTGGTTCATCAGGCAGTACCCAAGATTACTGCCGGGTCGCCACAAACCCCGACGGTTCTGTTCGTCAGGTTATGTGCCGCCGAGCGAGAGATGCCTTTTCTCAATTGACGCCACTGCGATGGATTATCTTGTTAGTTCCGTCACTCGGTTATCGCAGTCGTGACCCGCTCAATCGCCTCCATAGCGTAAAAAAAGGGTTGCCCGGGGAGTATGTTCCAGCCTGTGAGCACAATCACCAAGTCCAGCTCCGGCAGGAAAATAGGTCGTTGTCCACCAAACCCCTTGCCAAAGTATGCCCTTAACGATTTTTCCTCGAAGGTGTATGGCTGAGACCACCACAGATAACCGTACGCCTCATCTCCCGCCGCGCCGGTGGGGTAGTGTGGCCTAATGGATTCCTCCACCCATGTGGCTGGGATGACTTGCTTGTCTTGCCACCGGCCTTTCTGCAAAAAGAGCTGCGCAATTTTCGCGAGGCTCCGCGCTGAGATATACAAGCCTTCCTGAGTATCGGTCAGCCCGTAGGGCGTCCTATCCCAGTAGTAGTCATCAATACCGAGTGGCATGAACAGATGCTCGACCGCGTATTCCTCAATATCGATGCCCGTCGCGAGGCGGAAAATGTGTCCCAAGATAAGTGTGGCGCCACTGTTGTAGTTAAAGACTGTGCTGGGCTCGTTACCCATCGGCAGATCGAGGGTGTATTTCACCCAATCGTGCGCCTTTGTCATCACTGCAAATGAATTATTGGGATTGTTGTATGGCAGATTTTCATCCCACAGCAATCCATCGCTCATGGTGAGCAGATCACGGAGCGTTATAACGCGCTTGCGCTGATCAATATTCAGCACGGCGGCCTCGTCAAAGAACTCGAACACAGGCGTGTCGAGGTCGGGAAATTCCCCTCGGCATATCGCAATACCCACCAGTGCGGACACGACGGATTTCGTGACTGACTGCATGGAGTGCAGTGCCGTATTCCGATAGTAGGGATGCCACCAAGGATTGAAGTAGTTATACGGCCCGCTGGGGTCGTTAACGACCAGTGCGCCCGGTGTGGCGGCTTCTTGCTTATAGATCGATGGGTAGTCGTTCTCGTAGTACTGTTCGAAGACCATTTTGCCGTGGCGAGCTACCAGGAACGCATCGATGTATCCGTAGCGCCCGTTTTGGATATCCTGATGAATAGCGGATAGCGCTTCTTCGGAAAGTCCGACTGCCCCAGGTTGAGCTATTTGCCACTCATCAGAGGCTGCTTTTTCGGCGAACGCTCCGCTTGAGAGCGAGAGGAGTGCAACGCCAATAAGTCGCACAGTGAGGTTCAGCGCCACTGTGGAGACATCACTCATCCAAATTTTTCTCGTCGCGACTTTTAGCCCAGGCCTTAAACCGGGTGGCGTTGCGTATGAACCAAATCACTGCGACCACCACGACAATGCTGAATAAAGCGAAGAGAAGCTCGTTGGATAGCTGCATGTTACGTCCCACAGTTAATAATCAGTATCTAAGCATGCTCAATCGCTGATTCAAAGTGACACATGAATAACAGACGAAGCGCTTGAATTCTCTTTAATTAGGATTACTCCGGGCTTTTGATTCGTCAGTAGTTTAGGGGTTCGTTAAAGGCCAAGGATCAGGGGGCGAGAAGCTATGCGCATTTTGATATTGATTGCGGCGACCGCATCAACATTAACAAACGAGGTGACTCTTGCGGATGATGGCGATTCCCTCGCCGACGCTTTTATGGCGCAGTGTGTTCATAGTCAAACGTGCGGTATTGAAGAGATGCATAGTCGGGGCATGGATGCGGGGATGCTGCAGATGATTGAGGCTCGCATGGAGGGGCAGTGCGAGGCGCAATTAGGTCAGATTAGTCAAATTGAGTCGCAGGCGACTTCTGGGCCCAAAGCAGCAAAAGTAGAGCTGATGAAAGGCTGTTTGCTGGCTATGGCAAATATGTCTTGCGACGAACTGCTGGATGATCCAGAGATCCCTGAATGTCAGGATGTCTGATGCTCGTCCATTTTGGACAGCTCCAGCCCAGTCTACCGGCTTGAATCGAACCAGATGGGTGCCGTCCAGGCGCGCTCCTGAATAACCTTCGGGATGCGCGGGTTGTCGCACCCATCGGGTCTCTGGTCCTCTGGGAGCGACAGACACATTCGCGTCGACCAGCGGCAGCTGGGATTTTCGACCACTCGGGCGTAGTAGGCTGCATCGTGTTGTGGGTTAAATTCAGCGTCTTCCCAGACTCCGCACAATGACGCAAAACCCTCGCCCTCAGCATTGCAACTCAGGGGATCGACCGTGGCGCCGCTGTCAGCATTCCCGGCCACATCGATAACAGATTGATGAAACGAGCCATCGGATCCGACCCACCCTTTGATGATTTGAATCCGCTGAAGCGGATGTCCGGGCGCGCCAGTTGTGCCCGGGTCGGCATTGGCTGCAACGACGAATCGTGGTCGCGCATCTGGTTTGTTTTTGGAAGCCAGCACGCCACCCATGGGAATGCCATGTTGATAACCCGCTTTGGCCAGGTTGGGGGTTGAGCAGATATCTGCCGGGATGTGCCAGCCGCCAAAAAAACGCGGCGCAATACGTGGCCCGCTGGTGGCAAAGGTCTCTCGGCGTTTTAGTGCGTCAAAAATGGCGTCACGGGTGTTTTCCTCGGCCCACACGCCGGCGAGTCCGCCGGGATTCTGGAATGCGACCGCGCGCGGGCGGCCACCCACAGTCAGTGTTTGTTCGGGAGTCGTGCCGTACTTGTAGGGCTGCTCGTACTCGCTGACGGCGCCAGGCGCGGCGGTGTGAGAGTCCGTGCTGCCGATAAACCCAAATTGGTAAGGGTTAATACCGAGGCGTTCTTTCTCTCTCAAGCCGTCGATCAGCGCGTAGCGCACGTAATCGTTGCGACTGGTGCAGCCTTTACCCGCCTGCGCACCTTGGCTTTGCCCCTCTGCACAATCTGACAGTTCAGGTTGCCCAAAGTCACGAATCTTCTCGAACTCGCAGAGCTCATCATTGCCGCCCAAGACCTGATACATGCCGTTTCGGCATTCACTTTCACCCTTGATTTGCATCATCTCGACCACCGGTTCGAGTCTTGCGCGCAGGGCCGCCTCTTCACGCTGTCGCGCCAGTGGCAGTTCGGCGTATTCGGCGCGAAACAGCTGACCATTGGAGAGGTTAGGGTTGTGTGGAATGGCGATGGCCTCGCAGCCAGAGTCAGACTCATTGCATTGCTCAAGTAGTTGACGGCGAAGGTCCATTTCTATGGGTGTTTCCAAAGCAGAGATGGGAAGCTCTGGCACGATCTCGTTGCGCAAGATGACATTGCGATGGATCTTGGTGGATTGNGGTGAGCGGCTNTACTCCCAGGCATGGAACGTGGTGAAGCTGCAGTCCGAGGATCGGTCATACCAGTGCTCGGCTGACGCCTGCACNGATTGCCAAACGTTGCCAAGCGCTTTGCGACAAGCTGCGAGGTCCTCGCCACAGACGTNCTCTCGGCGGCCCCCAANTTGTATCAGACCGCCGATGCGCGCCCGAAAGCCCTTCGCCCCTAAGGCTTTGGCTAATAAAGATTCCTCTTCGCCGCGATAAATGGCGCAGCCGGTGCTGTCGTAGGACCAGGACCCCGATGTGGTGCACAGTGACACCTCGGCCATCCACTCTGCGTGATCAGTGACCGCGGCGAAATCCAAAGGCCGGTCAATTTGAATCGTTTTTGACTCAGTCCCTGGGGCGCCGCCATAGAGGGCGATCGGCGTGCCGGTGGCAAAGGCGTAGGCGTCGTCGGGCAGGGTGCGGGTACCGAGGGAGTTGGCATCCATGGATAGCGAGGTGTGCAGATGCAGGTCCCCAAATAGTGGCTGACGCTCCTCGACCACGTGGGTGCAGGGGTCTCGTGGCAGGGGCTCCCCGGCGATAGCGGGCGCCGGCGGGGGATCCCAAGGATCAGCGGTCAGTATCAGCCGACCTATATCGCAACCGGAAATGGTACTGACTGCTAAAACAACAGTGAGTCTTGACAGCGCCGTCAGCCGGCCGAGAACAGCGCGGCTCGGCGGAGACAGGTTAAAAATGAGATGCACCCAAACCAATGCCGCCGTCTACCTCTAGCGCGACACCTGTTACCCATTCGGCGCAAATGAGGTATTCGACCCCTTCTGCGACTTCGGTGCCCGTGCCGATGCGTCCTAGCGCGTGCAAGCCGGCTACCGCTTCATAGCGGTCTTTGGCTTGCTCCGCTGTGAATAAGCCAGCGCGAAGGTTCAACTCCGTCGAGACCGCGCCGGGCAGAATACAGCCGGTCCGAATTTGCTTAGGTCCCAGCTCAGCGGCCATGACCTTTGTCAGGCCTTCAAGGGCCGCCTTGGTCGTGGCGTAGGGCGAGGCGCCCGGAAACGCCCGGCGCGTGTGGGTGGAGCCAATGAAAACGATCGCGCCCTGAGTTGATTCAAGGTGCGGCACTGCCATGCTCGACAGCATCATGGCCGAGACCACGTTGGTGTCGAACGCGTCTTTCAAGAAATCTTCGGTGTAGCCGTCTACCGGCTGTCGATACATGTTTGCGGCGTTGTTGACGAGCGCATCGAGTTTGCCACCATGCTCAACCGCGGCGGCGAGCATGCCCTCGCGGTCAGTCTGCATAGTCACGTCGCCCTGAACAACATGGCATCGCTCACCCAATTCACCTTTGATCGCCTCGAGTTTTTCGAGGCGTCGTCCGCTAATGGTGACTCTAGCCCCCTGGCTGCAGAAACGTCGCGCACAGTCTGCGCCGATACCTGAGCCGCCACCCGTCACCAAAATCGACATGTCTTCCAGTTTTCTCATTGTGCTCTCTCCGCACCGAGCCTGACCGGCCCGATCAATCTCGCCAGTCTGGCTGTTATTCGCGCAAGCCCGCCTGCTGCATCATCGGAAGGAGGGTATCCCGAAACTGGGTCAGGCCCTCCTCGTAATTCACCCAGCTCAAGGTAATGCCATCTAGCCCGGCATTGGAGAAGGCCAGCATGCCATCGACAACTTGCTCGGGCGTGCCGACTAGCGGGATGGCCCCATAGCCGGCGATCAGATTGGCGGCCATGGCCTCCCAGCCGTCACCAAGCGCGCTCTGAGAATTGGGCACCAGCACATCCAGAAGATTGCGAACACCTTCCCAGTCGCCGCGGTCGTAGACGTATTCGCGGACAAAGTCCTGCGCCTCCTGCTCGGTTTCTCTGCAGACAATGTAGGCCTGCCCAAAAATCTGCATGTCCCGATTGAATCGCTCTTTTGCCAAACGGTGGCCGTTAGCGGCGACGTCACCCGCGGTAGCCATATCCTGTGCCACCACAAAGTTAAAGTCGGCATGCGCTGCGGCGAACTCCTGGCCCCTTGGGCTATTGCCCGCGCTCATCAGCGCCGGCCACGGTTTTTGTAGCGGTTTGGGTTCTGAGTAGCACCCGGGAGAGATGAAGTGGGGTCCGGCATAGTCAAACTCGCCTTCGACGGTCCAGAGCTCTTTGCATAGCGAAATCCAGTCATCGGCGACGTCATAGCGCATATCGTGTTCTTTTTGCGGCACACCAAACATGGCGATTTCGCGTTCATTCCAGCCCGCAACGATGTTGAGTCCGAAGCGACCTCCAGAAATGTGATCAATCGTTGCCACCTCTTTGGCAGCGCGGACCGGGTGTACGGTGGGCACATGGAATGTCGCAAATACGCCGATTTCCTCGGTTTTAGCGGCTAAACCGGCGGCCCAGGTAAAGGTTTCAAAGTTGCGGTGGTTGAAGTTCACCTTGCCGCCCATGCCTTTCCACCTCGCGACGGGAATGACGGCTTCAATACCAGCCTGCTCCGCCAGCTGCGCGATTTTTACCGACTCATCCCACTCAACCTTGAGCGTATCCGTTCGCTCTGTCATCGAGCAGCCGCTACTGACGTTTAGTCCAAACACACCGAGCTTGAGCTTATGAGGACTGCGTTTCAGTGGGTGTGCTGGTGTGGTACCGGTCATAGATGATCGCCTCGTGATTTCATTATTTTGAGGGCGCGCCCCGTCAAGTCGATCCAGTGTGTCAGAGTCTGCCGAGCTTGCAAAGCACACCTAATTCTTCAATTAATATTATAAATAACAGTATTTTGAGGGTGATTCCTCATTTATTTTCCCGACTGACGATACGCTACACAGCGGAGGGCGAGCGTGCCAGGGGAAAACCAATCATGACGATGTCGCGTAAAGTCCATGAGCCAACATCTGGAGCGCGTCATGGCCAAGTCCACATCAGTTGATCAGCTGAGTTCTCAGGCAACTTGTAGCCGCAGTGAGTTTCAGGCCCAGCGTGCCAAGTTGGAGGCATTGCTGCGGGACGCGGGCAAGGCGGCTTTACAGAGCGCGGATGTGTCTGCGGGCGAGCGCCGAACGGCCGAAATGACGTTAGAGCGTGACATTGAGCATCGCTTGCAGCGGCTCATTTTGCGCGCCAAAGGCATGGTCTCGGAAGAAATGCTGGTCCAGCACCGACGTGAGATCCCCGTAGATGAAATTCCTGACTATGCCGTGACTCACCTGCTGCTAGAGCTGGGCGAGCAAGAGCTCCGTAGCGGAGCGGATCAGTAGGAGTCAAGCAACCTCGTGCTTGAGTCCAGTGCCATAAGGCTACCTGAGCGGTCCTGGTCCTATCGG
>NHET02000121.1 GCA_002170355.2 Gammaproteobacteria bacterium TMED92 | reverse complement strand
AATTTGTCCGCCAGCGGGTCAAGGACCGAGCCGAGATGGGACTGCCAGTTGTATTGACGCGCTAAAGCGCCATCTAAACCGTCAGAAATACCTGCCATCGCCATCAACGTCAGTGCCAGCGCGATTTCGCCGTGCCACAAATACCAGGCGGTTGGCACCACCAACAAGATACGCAATACCGACAGTACATTCGGCAAATAATGCATCAGTCACGCCACTCTAAACTGATTGCATCCGACACTACTGATTCATCCAGGAGCTGTAACTGGCCCTCTCGAGTTAACAATGACAACAACAGCTTTTCACTCGCCGAGGTGCTTACGGTGAGGTTCACCCTGCCATTCAGGATCGACGAAACCACAACGTCATCGACAAACTCAAATTGGCGGAAGTAGTCGCTCATACGCGCGTATTGCGCCACATCTGATACCCCAAAAATCCCTAGTGCGTGGTCAAATTGATCACCAGAAAAAATGGTCATTGGCGGTGCGAAGTAACCGGCAGCAAGTTCTGCGCCGAGCCTTGCAACCTGAATAGCACTGAGGCCGCTAAAGTTACTGGTGATTGGGTCTAAATCATCGGCAAACGCGACCTGCCAATCACCACTGTATAGGGTTTCTGTGCCATAGGTTTCGGCACGCATGCGCCCGACCATGATTTGCTGGATTCCATAGCGGCTAGTGGCGTCAACCAAGGTTGGTAGAAAATTCCCCCAGACAATGCCCGGCGCAACCTGAACCGCCTCCTGTAGATCGAGCAATGGCAAAGCCAACGGCAAACCGCGACGCTGAGCCTGCTGCAACAGCGTGGCGGCTAATTCAAGCTCACTGCCATCTCTTAGGATGACTCGCTGACCATTTTCCTCTACCACCACCCAAGCCATACTCATGGGGCGGCCTGACCACCAGATAGGCAGTTTGGCGTTGCGCACCAGATCCAGCACAGCGCGTTCTTGGAAGCGAATTTGTAGCGCCAAAGCATCTTCGCCGCTGCTCGGTCCGACGCCGTCGGAGCGGGCGAAAACAAACTCACTGTAGAAACGATCTGGACGCGCCAACGCTGCATTAATCGCCGCGTTTCGCGGCACCGTGCTTAGTCCGGTGACACGCGACAGCACTTCTAACAGGGCCTCTCGTGCTGCTACCTGACGACGTTGCTCACTCTGATCCACCACCGGCTGTTGCACGGTATACAACCAATCCTCTGGTGCGGACGCATGCGCTGCCTGGACGCCAAAAAAAACGAGCCCAACCCATGCACATGTAACGCTAAAAGTAGCCGAATTGTTTGCCCCAAAGATCATCGATACCACTGGATTTGGTCATCAGGTGCGCAGTGTAGCCAATTCTAATCACTATTGAGAACAATCCTCTGACACCGGATCACAGCGGCCTGTATTCCCGCATCGCCTTGGCCACGGTACACTGCGTCCAAATCACTTGAGGTNCGCCTGTGCCAGACTCCAACACCCCNTCCGGGTTAACTTACAAGCAAGCTGGCGTCGACATAGCAGCGGGGGCTGAGTTAATTCGACGCATTGCGCCAGCCGCTAAAGCCACGCGACGGCCAGAACTTTTGGGTGGCCTCGGTGGCTTCGCTGCCATGGCCGAGTTACCCAGCGGCTACAGCCAGCCGGTGTTGGTAACGGGCACAGACGGCGTGGGTACAAAACTGAAACTCGCCATNGACTANGCCCGTCATGACGGCGTGGGCCAAGACTTAGTCGCTATGTGCGTTAATGATGTGCTGGTTACTGGCGCCGAAGCATTCTTGTTTCTCGATTATTACGCCACCGGCAAATTAGACGTGGATGTTGCCGAACGGGTCATTAAGGGCATTGCTAAGGGCTGCGAGTTGGCAGGCTGTGCTCTGGCAGGCGGCGAAACCGCAGAAATGCCAGGGTTTTATAGTGATGGCGAATACGACCTCGCGGGCTTNAGCGTTGGTGTTGTAGAGAAAAGNAAAATTATCGACGGCAGCAACGTCGCAGTCGGCAACAAAATTATTGGCTTACCCAGCAGCGGNCCGCACAGCAACGGTTATTCCCTCATTCGCAAAGTGTTGGAGCAAGCTGGTGTAACGCCCAATGAGGATTTGCTCGATGACTTGTTGGCGCCCACCCGCATCTACGTCAAAGCAGTGCGCAAATTGTTGGCAAGCGTAACGGTCAANGCCATGGTACACATCACCGGCGGTGGCTTTTACGAGAACATTCCACGAGTACTCGTTGACCCACAACACGCGGCACTGCTCGACCTTGACAGTTGGCAACGCCCAGAAGTGTTCTCTTGGTTACAGCAGGCCGGCAACATCAGTGACGAAGAAATGCTTACCACTTTTAACTGTGGCCTGGGCTTGCTGCTCATTGTCGACGAGCACGTCTGCGGCGCTGCCGTAGATGCACTCATCGCACTCGGCGAACAACCAAGGGTTGTGGGAGAGATTGTCAGCGCCGGGACAACTGCCGGCCCAGGCCAACAGGTCTTTTGCTAACCCGCTGTGGTGGTTCCGCGTCGCACCTAAGGCTTTGGCAGCGTTACTCCCGTTTGCCCTTGATACTTGCCGCCGCGATCTTTGTAACTGACCTGGCAACGTTCATCGGACTGAAAAAACAACATCTGCGCCACACCTTCGTTGGCATAGATCTTTGCCGGCAACGTCGTCGTATTCGAAAACTCTAAGGTCACGTGGCCCTCCCACTCTGGCTCCAACGGCGTGACGTTGACGATGATGCCGCAGCGCGCGTAAGTCGACTTGCCCAAACAAATGGTCAAAACATCCTCTGGAATACGGAAATACTCAACAGTACTGGCCAAAGCAAAAGAGTTCGGCGGGATAATGCATACGTCATCCTCCACGTCGACAAAGCTGTTGGCGTCAAAGGCTTTGGGGTCAACCGTCGCAGAGTGAATATTAGTAAATACCTTGAACTGCGGACCACACCGCACGTCGTAGCCGTAACTAGAGGTGCCGTAAGAAATTACTTTGTTGCCATTTTGATGGCGCACTTGGCCACGCTCAAATGGCTCAATCATTCCTGCTTCGGCTTGCTCGATGATCCAACGATCGGACTTAATGGTCATATTTAGCTCTCGTATGTGGTGTGCAGCGGCGGCAACCGAAACTTAATCATCAACCATACGAATAGTCGGCGCCGACTGTTCATTGGTCCATAGGCGTGCCGCCAAATGCCGTGCAGCGTCCTTGTATAGCTCGCTGACTGGCGAGTCTGCGGCTGCGCGAACCGTGGGTGTGCCACCATCTGCCTGCTGACGAATGTCCATTGACAATGGCAATTGTCCTAACAGCGGCACGCCCAGTTCGTTGGAGATCCGNTCGCCCCCACCGGAGCCAAATGGATGNCTCTGATGACCGCAGTTTTCGCAATGGTGCACGCTCATGTTTTCTAAAATACCCAGCACTGGAATGTCTACTTTGGAGAACATTTCGACNCCCTTCATAGCGTCCAGCAATGCAATATCTTGGGGTGTNGTGACAATCACTGCACCCGCCACCGGTGCTTTTTGCGACAGTGTCAGCTGAATGTCGCCGGTTCCTGGCGGCATATCGACAATTAGGTAGTCTAAGTCGCCCCATTGGGTTTGTCCGAGGATTTGCTGCAACGCCCCNCTGGCCATCGGCCCTCGCCACACCATAGGCGTTTTGTCAGTGATCATAAAACTCATAGACATGGCCTTTAGACCATGGGCGCGAATGGGTTCGAAATACTTGCCGTCTTTTATGTCTGGCCGTCTACCTTCTTCCACACCCAACATCATGCCTTGGCTGGGGCCATAGATGTCCGCATCCAGCAGCCCTACTTTGGCGCCCTCGGCGTCTAGGGCGAGAGCCAAATTGACAGCCGTCGTTGATTTGCCTACGCCTCCTTTGCCACTGGCCACCAGTACAATATTCTTCACCTGGTTAAAGCCACGACTATGATTCGCGGCAAAGCGCAGCTCCAGCTCAATGTCTTCCACCCCCAGGAAATCTGCCAGTTGTTGTTGCAGTCGCGCCTGCAATCCCAGCGCTGGNTAGCCCAGTGTCACTGCTACGCGATTACCGGTGGACAATACTCGCGCACCCAACTGTTGCCAGGTGCGGCCAAGATATGGATCTATAAACTCTTCGACTTTCATTCTGTCATTGTAGCCCGTGGTCGGAGGNCGGGTAGTGTAAGCCCATCCACGCTACGACGACACTTTTGCCACCACTCTTTAAGCAATCCGCCCTATAATCGCCCCCGCAATCGCCTGTTCGAACAGCTAGGACTTTCATGTCACGCCAGATTTTTGTCACCAGTGCACTGCCTAATGCTAATGGCCCCATTCACCTTGGCCACATGCTCGAGCACATTCAAACCGACATATGGGTGCGGTTCCAACGCATGCGCGGTCACGACGTCGTCTACGTCTGTGCAGACGATACCCACGGCACGGCGACTATGATTAAAGCCGAACAAGAAGGCACCACCGCAGAGGAACTGGTGGACCGTGTGCGNGTGCAACACGTCGACGACTTCAAGGGTTTTTTAGTCGACTACGACAACTACTACTCCACGCACTCGGAAGAAAATCGCCACTACTCAGAACTGATCTTCACGCGCCTCAAAGATCGTGGCCTGATATTTACCGAGGAAGTTGAGCAGCTTTACGACGCCGAAAAAGGTTTGTTTTTAGCGGACCGCTTTGTTGTAGGCGAATGCCCACGCTGCCAAGCCGAAGGGCAGTATGGTGATAACTGCGAAAGCTGTGGTGCGACCTACAACGCCACCGAATTGGGCAACCCAAAATCCATATACTCAGGCAGTACGCCCGAGTTACGCGCATCAATGCACTACTTCTTTGACCTCGCTCAATACACCGAGTTTTTACGCGACTGGACGCGATCCGGCCATGTACAGCCGGAGATCGCCAACAAGTTGAGCGAGTGGCTGGATGACGACCTGCGGCCCTGGGACATTTCTCGTGACGCACCTTATTTCGGCTTCACGATCCCTGGCACCGANGATAAGTACTTTTACGTTTGGATGGATGCGCCCATTGGCTATATGGCGAGCTTGCAAAACCTGTGCGACCAGCGCGACGACCTCGACTTTGACGACTTTTGGGCAAACCACAGCGATGCGGAGGTGCATCACTTTATCGGCAAAGACATCGTCAACTTTCATGCGCTATTTTGGCCCGCGGTTTTGGATGGGGCTGGTTTTCGCACCCCCAGCCGTATTCACACCCACGGCTTTGTCACCGTTAACGGCACCAAAATGTCCAAGTCGCGTGGCACCTTCATTTTGGCTGAGCGCTATCTGCAACACCTNAACCCTGAATACNTGCGCTACTACTACGCGACCAAACTTAGCGACTCGGCNGATGACTTAGANATTAACCTAGAAGACTTTGTGCAACGGGTAAATTCAGACTTGGTCGGCAAAGTCATCAACATCGCCAGTCGCACTGCCGGATTTTTGGTTAAGCACTTCGACGGCGACCTAAGTCTCGAATTGCACGACGCCGAGCTTATGCAAAGNTTTAGCAACGCCGCCGAGCAAATTGCCGAGCACTACGAACACGGCAACTTCGGCCGAGCCGTGCGCGAGATTACCGCTCTGGCGGATCTTGCCAACCAATACATTGCGANCCATGAACCCTGGAATATGGTGAAGGACCCGGCGCGCAAGCACGCGGTGCAGCCNGTATGCAGTCAAGCAATTCAAATGTTTCGCGCGTTAATGATTTTTCTCAAACCGATTCTGCCTAACACGGCTAAACGCACTGAAGAGTTTTTGGGCATTGATGAGTTGCAATGGAGTGATCTCCACAACCTGCTGCAAGGCCACCGTATTAACCCGTTCAAAGCCATGCTGCAACGAATGGAAAGCAAGACAGTNGCGAACTTGATCGACACACCGGCGCAGCCAGAGACGCCACTGCAAGCCGACGAAGTCAGCGCCCAAGAGGCCGACGATCACATCATAAGCATCGATGACTTCAACAAGGTAGATCTTCGCGTCGCCAGAATCNTCAGCGCAGCGCCGGTAGAGGGTGCCGATAAATTGCTGCATCTCGTTTTGGACGTTGGCGATCATCAACGCCAAGTATTTTCAGGTATCAAAGCCGCTTACCAAGCCGAAGATTTGGTCGATCGTTTGACCGTTGTGGTGACGAATTTAGCGCCACGCAAAATGCGTTTCGGCGTTTCTGAGGGCATGGTGCTGGCGGCAGGTCCGGGTGGCGCAGACATTTTTTTGTTGTCTCCAGACAGCGGCGCCAATCCCGGCATGNCGGTGAAGTAGACGCGCGTTATGNCCAACAAGGTAGGTCTAGCGCATGACCGATCTTAGTCTCATATTGCTCGGGGCCTTGTTGGTCAACAACTTTGTGCTCGCGCAGTTTCTTGGCCTNTGTCCATTNATGGGCATTACTAAAAACTACGACACCGCTTTTGCTACCGGGCTGGCCACAACTTTTGTGCTAAGCCTTGCCGCAGTGAGCACGCATATTTTATTCCACGGCGTGCTGGCTCCCTTGGGCCTTGAATACCTGCGCATCATCTTGTTCATAGTTGTCATCGCCGGCTTGGTGCAATTGGTGCAAGTCTACCTACGCGCCGCGTCGCCAGTTTTACAACAGCTGCTCGGGGTTTACCTGCCTTTGATCACCAGCAACTGCGCGGTCTTGGGTGTTACTTTGCTGGCTTTAGGTCAGGACTTTACGCTGTTACAAACCTTGATCTACGCCATTGGTGCAGCCGGCGGCTTTACCCTAGTCATGGTGTTGTTCGGCGCAATGCGCGAGCAATTGCAACAGTCGAACCTGCCTAGTGCCTTCGACGGCACTCCTATCGCACTGATCAGCGCTGGACTGATGAGCTTNGCGTTTATGGGATTTCAAGGACTTACGGTGTGATGTCTGCGGTTGCACTGACACCAGTTGTGTTAATNGGCGCGCTGCTGCTATTCGCCTGGGCCGCGGCGCTNCTGCACAAGCGGCTGCCGAAAGACAGCACCAGCTTNCCTGCAAAAATCGATGCGCTGCTGCCACAAACTCAGTGCGCCCAATGCGGTTACCCGGGCTGTATGCCCTATGCCGAAGCGGTCGCCAGTGGCGCAGCCATTGACCTATGCCCGCCGGGCGGGCCGGAGCTGGTCGACCAGTTGCAAGAATTAATGGGTGCGGATGCACCTTCGAGTGACACCGCGACACCGGCGGCGGCTAGCCTAGTGGCGTTGATTGATGAAGACAAATGTATTGGTTGTGCGCTGTGTTTACCTCCTTGTCCCGTCGACGCTATTGTTGGCGCCAATGGCTTTATGCACACAGTGGTGGCAGCNCANTGCACCGGCTGCGAGCTGTGTNTTCCAGCCTGTCCTGTGGACTGCATCAGCGTCGTGACGCTTCCCGAGGTTAACGTCCCCAAGCCTGCGCAACTCGCNCCGCAGAGCCGCGGCTGCATCAATTGCGGCCAATGTTTAGGCGCTTGCCCCCGAGACTTGGCACCCGATCAGTTATTCAAACTATGCCAGGGCGANGCGTGGCAAGCNGCAGCCGACCTAGGTCTGCAGGCTTGCATNGAATGTGGCTTGTGCGATCGGGTTTGTCCCAGCCAGATCAATCTGGCGGAAATCTTTACCCACGCNAAACGCATTGANGCCNACGAGCGCACGGATCAGCAATANAAANTCGACATTAAACAACGTTACCAGGCGCATACTGTGCGCTTGGCTGCACAACAAGACGCGGCCCGTCAACGCCGTGCACAACGATTGCAGCAACGGCGGCAACAATGATTACCAGCTTGCTCGGTCGAACATCTGGTTCCCGTACCTCGAGCATCATGTACACGGTGCTTGCAGCGTTAGTGCCGGGANTGNTGGCACAGAGTTATTTCATGGGTTTAGGTGTGTTGTGGAACGGCGTGTTGCTGACAGTCTGGTGCCTGGGCATCGAGGCNCTGATCGTGCTGTGCCGTCGGCCNTCCGACTTGAAAACAGAGCTGANTCGACACTTGGGCGATGGCACAACNTTNCTTACTGCATGGCTGATTGCCGTGTGTCTGCCACCAGATTTATCGCCCTGGGTTTTGGCCATCGCAGCTTTGGCCGCGATTGGCGTGGCAAAACACGCCTATGGTGGCCTCGGCCAGAATGTCTTTAATCCTGCCATGGTCGGCTACGCGGTAATTCTGCTGTCGTTCCCGGCGTTATTGGCCAGCTATCCCAGCATCACCACAGACGGCTTAAGCGGCGCCACTTTGCTCAGCGAGTTTCGTTATCGACCCGCCATGACCGTTGCCGAATTCATGCCTAGTGTCGCGATCGCCAGNCAGCAAGCGGCCGTCACCGCCGGCTGTTTCCTGTTAGGAGGGCTGTATTTACTGTGGCGTCGCATCATCAATTGGCGCATCCCCGGTGCAATGCTTTTAACCGTGGGTATTTTAGCGGCCGCCACATATGATCAAGGATCCTCTCAAAGTCTCGGGTCGCCCTGGTTCCATTGGACTACTGGCGGTACCGTAGCAGCCGCGTTTTTCTTTGCTACCGACCCTGTTACCCATCCTGCTAACCCACGCCACCAAGTGATTTTCGGCTGTTTGGTCGGGCTTTTTCTATTTGTCATTCGCACCGGCGCCAGCTTGCCAGACGGCATCGCTTTCGCGATTTTGCTGGCCAACTGCGTGACCCCACTGCTGAATCGAATCCACCAGCAACCGCGGACGCCAGCCCATGAATAATTCTTCGTTAGGTTGGCGTGGCGCTTTGAGTTTAGCTTTGATCGCGGCCTTGTGCGGACTTGCCCTAGTNTGGACCAATCAAGTTACCGCACCGCAAATTGCGGCGCATCGACAGGCCCAGGCACGTGCCCTAATGAGCAGCTTACTGCTACCACGCCAGCAACAAGAGCTGCAGTCGCTTCAGCAATGGCACGACAACATTTTGAGCGCTTGCAGCGATTGGTGGCTGCTGCGGCTCACAGAAACAGGTTACGCCGGCCCCATTGATCTACTCGCGTATTGGCAAACATTTACCGACGGCCAACCCAGCCAACTGAAGCTACGCGTGCTTAAGCACTTGGAGACGCCGGGGATTGGCGACTTTATTGATCATGAACGGGACGACTACCTGCCCGGCAAGGACTCGTTAACAGTTACCGATTGGCAATCTATGGACACGGTGACCGGCGCGACCATCACTCACAGCGCACTACGCCGCGCAGCACAAAGCGTTGCCCAATTATTAGACGAAGAGACGCGTAGCAGCTTTTGCGACTCAACCGCACAACCCAGTACGAGCAACCAGTCTTGAGCACATTCAGCCGTGGGGTACTCAGTAACAATCCGGCTTGGGCGCAGCTACTGGGCTTGTGTCCGTTGCTGGCGGTTAGCAACAGTGTTGTCAACGGTTTGGGTCTGGCGCTCGCCAGCGGCTTCGTGTTAGTCGGTTCCAACCTCATGATCTCGCTGTTGCGCCGGCATATTCCCGATGTCGCCAGACTGCCTTGCTTTGTCTTGATCATCGCTACNTTCACCACCCTCACAGTCATGGTGCTAGAGGCCTACGCCTTTACCCTGTATCTGCGAATTGCACTGTTTCTGCAGATCATTGTGACCAACTGCATGATCCTCGGTCGCGCCGAGTCATTTGCGAGTCGACAACCGGTCNGTGCGGCAGTGCTCGACGCGCTGGGTACAGCGCTTGGCTTCGCCATTGCATTGCTGCTGCTGGGAGCCGTGCGTGAAGTCTTAGGACATGGCACTTTGCTCCGGGAAATGGATCTGCTGTTTGGCGAACAGGCTGCGCATTGGGTCGTGTATCTTGCAGCAACGGGACCTTTACCCTTGGCATTATTTCCCCCTGGCGCATTCTTAATCGCCGGCTTACTCTTTGCGTTGGTACAAGGCGCTTTGAATAGCGTCGCGACCTCCAAGCAACGACTCAATGAGTCGCGCGATGAGCCGAGCAATGAGCGATCCTGAGATAATTCTAGACTTTTGGTTTAACGAGATCGATCCGGCCCAGTGGTGGCGCAAAGACCCGGCTTTTGACTCGCAGCTTAAACAGCGCTTTGGTCAACTTCATCATGATGTGGCATTTACCGGCGCACACAATTGGCGCGATCACGCAAACGGACGCTTGGCCGAAGTGATTGTGCTGGATCAATTTTCTCGCAACTTGTATCGCAACGACGCCCGCGCTTACGCTTGGGACGCCGTAGCATTACAGTTAACAGAAACCGCAATAGCCCTCGGCGTGGACACCATATTGCCGGCGCCGCGCCGCGCGTTCTTGTACATGCCTTTTATGCACAGCGAGTCTTTGGCCCACCAACAACGTAGCCTAGAGTTATTCGCGGGCATTGCCGAAACCGGCAATCTAAACTCTGCACAACGACACTTCGATGTGGTGCAACAATTCGGTCGCTTCCCCCATCGCAATATAGTGCTGGGCCGCGCATCCACGGCAGCCGAGAGCGTATTCTTACAACAGTCAGGATCACGCTTTTAAGGCGAATACCTCTTGCTAGGAACAGTTAATGAACCGCGATAAACGCCACACCATGCTCAGTCGATTGCAAGCTGAAAATCCGGCGCCAACCACCGAACTGAACTTTGATTCAGCTTTTGAACTACTTATTGCAGTGATGCTCTCTGCGCAAGCCACCGATGTGAGCGTGAACAAAGCCACCGGTCCGCTGTTTGCAAAGGCAAATACTGCCGAGGCGATCCTAAGCCTAGGGCTGGCGAAGGTTAAGGATCACATTAAAACCATCGGTCTATTCAATACCAAAGCTGCCAACGTTATGAAAACGTGCAAGATCCTGGTTACGGAATACGGCGGTGAAGTACCCGAAGATCGCGCCTTGCTCGAAGCACTGCCCGGGGTTGGCCGCAAAACCGCCAATGTGGTTTTGAACACTGCCTTTGGTCAGCCCACCATCGCTGTGGACACGCACATTTTTCGAGTGTCCAACCGCACCAAGCTAGCGCCCGGCAAAAATGTACGTCAGGTCGAGGAAAAACTGCTGAAGGTCGTACCGGATGAGTTCAAGGTCAACGTGCATCACTGGCTGATTTTGCATGGGCGCTACATCTGCGTGGCTCGCAAGCCCCGATGTGGCGCCTGCATTATCGAGGACTTGTGTGAGTTCAAAGACAAGCAAATGGACTGAACGCTAGAGCACCACCAATTCTGCAGCCTCAATCGCCTGACCAAAAAAATACGCGCCCACGCGCTGGAAGCGTTCCACCCCATCGGTGGCCAAGAACTTAATCTGACCATGATTTTTGTCGCCAACGCGCCCAGCAACACGACCTAACGCATAGGCAACCTGCTGCGCGGTCGTTTGGGCCGAATCAACAATTTTTACCCCGGCTTTAAGGTGCGTTCTTAGTTTGTCGCGAAAAATCGGAAAATGCGTACACCCCAAAAGTACCGTTAGGTGACTGGTTTGAAAGCCGCGCACAGCGTGACTTAACAACGCCTCAGTAATGGTGACTGACTCTGGTGTGTCTGACGCGTAACCTTGTTCGGCGAGCGTCACCCACAACGGACACGCGCGGGCATGTATTTTGAGCTTTGGATTCGTGGCGAGTAACGCCCGTTGATAGGCGCCATCCATCACCGTACCTTCTGTCGCCAGCACCAGCACCGAACCCTGCGCGGCCGCCTGGGCAGCAATGCGGGCGCCTGGCTCTATGACCCCAAACACTGGCAGCGGTGCAAATTGCTCCGTCAATTGGGGTAATGCGGCTGCCGAAGCGGTATTGCACGCCACCACCAGCGCTTTTACGCCCCGGCTGACTAATTCACTGGATGCCTGCAACGCGTATTGTTGAACGGTATGAGCGCTCTTGTTGCCATACGGTAGCCGCGCGCTGTCCCCCAAATAGATGAACGATTCTGCTGGCATGGCCGACTGCAATTCTTTCAGCACGGTCAATCCACCCATGCCCGAGTCAAAGACGCCAATTGGCAACGAGGCTTCAATCATTCAAAGCACGCGCCGAAACTAGCCGCTGCGGAACGCTGACACGCAAGCACGCGGTTAAGAATAGTCGCGTCCACGCTTGGCACCGAGTCGCAAGCGCAGTGCGTTAAGCTTAATAAAACCTCCCGCGTCGCGCTGATCGTAAGCGCCTTGGTCGTCCTCGAAGGTCACCACATCGGCGTCGTAGAGACTGTCGCGCGAACTACGAGCCACCACACTGACAGAGCCTTTGAACAGTTTCAGCGTCACCTGTCCGTTAACGACCGATTGCGACTGGTCGATTAAGGCCTGCAAAACTTTGCGTTCCGGCGCCCACCAATAACCGTTATAAATAAGTTTGGCATAGCGAGGCATCAGTTCGTCTTTTAGATGCCCAACCTCCCGATCCAGCGTAATTGACTCCATCGCTCTGTGGCCACGCAGCAAGATGGTGCCGCCAGGAGTTTCGTAGCAGCCCCTAGATTTCATGCCAACAAATCTGTTTTCCACAATGTCAGACCGACCAATGCCGTGTATTCCACCAAGGCGGTTCAACTCACGGAGCATTTCTGCAGGGGTCAGAGCGTTACCGTTTAATGCGATGGGATCACCATTTTGGTAAGTCAATTCGATGACGCCCGGTTCGTCTGGCGCCTCTTCTGGCGCCACTGTCCAACGCCACATGGCATCATCGGCCGCCTTGGCGGGATCCTCTAAACCGCCCCCTTCATAAGAAATGTGTAATAGGTTTGCGTCCATAGAATATGGCGATTTGTCACCGCGCTTGTAGTCCACTGGAATCTGATGCTTTTCGCAGAAGTCCATTAATGCCTCACGCGAATTCAGATCCCACTCTCGCCAAG
>NHET02000042.1 GCA_002170355.2 Gammaproteobacteria bacterium TMED92 | reverse complement strand
CCTGCTGTGGCGCGAGCACGGTACCCGCGCCCACCAGCAACTTATCGCCAAATGCGTCGGCGATGCGTTGGATGCTCTGCAGCGGTTGTGGCGAGTTCAAGGGCACTTCAACCATGCCAAATCCGGCGTGATGAATTGCCTCGACAACGGCCACTGCCTCAAGAGGTTTGATGCCCCGCAGAATGGCCACTAGCGGCATGTTGTCGAGATACGATTGCAATTCGTTAGACACAATAGAGTCCTAGCTGGATAGGTTTTTCACGATGGCCAGAGCGCCGCGGATAGTGGCGTCTTCGTTGTCTATAAGAAACGCATCATACCCGAAGTGTGCCAGCGCAAATTGGTAGCGCTGGGCCAGCGTGGTAGCGCCGACGATGCCAATCGAACACGCTGCCGCCGCGCGCAGGTGGCGTATTTCGTGGCCAATGATCAGACCAGACAAGTAAGCAGGCCCATCCTCCAAGGCGTGTTCGTCAGCAAGATTGCGTGAGCGCACAGTGAATAAATGATGCAGCAGACCGCCATCACGCCCCGAATAATCTAACCCGGCTGTGAACGCCGGATCGCGCCAGGTCAGGTCGCTATCCACTGAGTGGGTAAGTATTGAGTGCTCATGTAGCAACGCGAACACCTCGCCGCTCATGGTGGTGGAAAAAGCCGTAAGAGTGTCGGTCGAGGCGTCCACCCACTTGTTATGCGTTCCTGGAAAGCACAGTAAGTGCGGGCGTTCACGGCGCGCGTTGTGCAACCATTGCAATGCGCCGAAATACTGTACTTCTTCGCCGCGCATGACATCCGCGCTGCCGGCGATTCCAGTGCCGGACACGCCGGGCACAATCCAGGTCGGACAAGCAGTGAAAGCGTCCAGCAAAACGCAACTTTTGGCCAACTGCTGCAAAGAAGCGGGTGTAGACACATGTGGGACGAACTGCCAACCGCCTGGGCTGCCCACCATGCCGCACATCACCGTCGGTATGGGGCCGTACTCACGTAGCCAGCCGCCGATATGGTGCAGCAGCACTTGGTCGAAAGGCCGGTCAATATTGTTCAGGCCATCCGCAGCGTTGACACGATCCAGTCGCAGACCATCTGCTGTAACCAAATACGCGCGAAAATTACTGGTGCCCCAATCAACAACAATGGTCGGGCGACTTTGATCCGGATTCATAGGCGCAGAAGGTTCCGCCAGTTTTACGATGACAGTTTACGCGAGCAAGACTTGGGGCTGCTACAGTAGGTTCAGTTTCTTACGGCAAGCGAGGTAGCCATGGCGATTTTGCAACGGCGACAGGACGTACGAATCAACTATCGAGTAGACGGCGACGGCGAAACGGTGTGGTTGCTGTTTAATGGCGATTCGTTGCCGCTGACGTTCTGGGATCCGCTAGCGACGGTGCTTGCGGCAGAACATACAGTGGTGCGATTCGACCAACGCAACGCTGGTGCCAGTGCAGCAAAAGGGGAATTTTCGCTGTTAGATACGGCCGCGGATGCCGCCGCGGTACTAGCGGCGTTGCAACTTACCAATGTCATTGCGCTAGGCCACGCCTGGGGCGGCCGGGTAGCGCAGGTGTTTGCTCGAGATTATCCGCACCTGTGCCGCGCTTTGGTTGTATGCGGCACCGGTGGCCAGGTGCCGGCGACAGTATCAGCCAGTGTGCTACAAAACCTGCGCAACGCCGCCAAAGTTGGCGACAAAACAACCTGGGCGAAGGCGCTGGAGCATGCCTTTTGTGCCGCGGAATTTTCCACTCGCCAGCCACGAGCATTTGCAGCATTGACAGAGTTGATGTGGCCGCCGCAACGCTCTAAAGCATGGTGGAATCCGCAAATAGCGCCCAGCGCCAGTTATTGGGGACAAGTCGAACAGCCGACGCTGATGATCTACGGCCGACAAGATCAATTTGGCACGCCAGCCAACGCAGATGATTTAGAGCGGCGGCTTGGTAATGTGCAGCGCGTCGATATTGATAACGCTGGACACTTTGTGATTCGCGAAGCGGTGGCGGAGGTGGCGGCAGCGTTGCGGGAGTTCGTGCAACGCANCGGTAAAAATTGCGTAAGTTAGCGGTCCTCAGTCGGCTATCTGGGTGGGTTTAGTTAGGGGCTGCCCATATCGGCGACGACCACGCTCTTTCCTGAATCTGACGCTTCTGATCCCAGCGCTGAGTNGGCANCTCAAGAACCCGCACATACCAAAGCGCCACATCGCCNTTCTGATAGTCGTGGTCGGTCCAAGTGATGCAACTGCTGGCTTGGCCACTAGTGTAGTCAGCGAGCCGTATAACTTGTTGCTCTACTTGCTTATCGCTTTGCTTGAGTTTTATCAGGTCGATGGCCGCTATGGGTGTTTCGTCCTGCATGGCGTCGACGATGAACGTGGGCTTTTGTGTATTGGTGTGATCGCCAAAGCTACCGCCCATAGGCGTTGAATTTTTGTGAGGGGTGTCGCAGGTCACGTTACTTGCAAAGGTTTGGCGCAGCCGCAGTTTTATACGGGTGCCACTGGTGGCGTAAACTTCACGCCTNTTNAGTGCNGCGAACAACGCNGGTCGGGTATTTGCTTCAGCCCACACGGCGGTGAGTCCGCCGGGGTTGTAGGCGGCGTAAGTCTGCCGATCTTTTAGCTCGATGTCCCATTGTCCTAGTGATCCGCGCCAGTTGTCCTCTTCGGCGCTNCCGGGCTGTGACGAATGACTGTCGGTAGCACCCACGAAACCGTAACGAAAAGGGTTAATACCTCGACTACTTTGTAGACTCAGGCCGCGCGCTATGGTGGTGCGGACATAGCCGTTGGCNATGTCTATGTTTTCTTGGTCAGTGAGTTGGCGGCTGTTAAGACGGAGGTCGTCGCGTATAGGTATCGGTAGGGCGATTTCAAAGTTGCAGGCTTCGTCACTGTAGAGTGACCCCGGATAACATTCGCTGGAACCCTTGTGTTGATGGATCTCTACCAGCTTTTCAAACTGTGCTCGCAGNCCCAGCAATTTTTCATCGTGGCCGGCGGTGGAGTAGCTGCCGCCCAGGCCGATATTGCCGTTGTGGGGAATGGCGACTACATCGCAAGGGGGCTGATTGCGGCATTGCTCTTGTAGCGCTCGCCACATGTGTTCCTGGGTTGGTTGGTCGAAGGAATTTATTGCGCGCGTAGGCACATTAGCATTGGCGTAGATAAGGTTGCGGTGCCAATGCAGATTGTCCGGTGAGGCGGTCCACTCGCTGGCGACGAAGGTTGTGAATTTCCCGGGCTGATTAGCNGCCTCTGCGGCGTCAATGCTGCGTTGCCACAANTTAGCTTCAAATTCGACACAGCTTGTCGCGTCCACTAAGCAATTGCGTGTCCCGCTGACAATCAGCGGCAAAAATATTTCAACGAAGCCGCGCCGAGACTTCTCTGCGGCCGCCGCGGCCAGTTCCATACAATAGGCGCGCTGTGGTTCTGTGCGGCAGACATTTATAAGCCCAAAGTATTCGGCGTGGTCGGTCACCGCGGCGAAATCGAGGGGTCGTTTGAGCTTGTGTTGGCTGCCGTCGGGCAGAGTAATTGCGCCGCCTTGCGCAAATCGGTAGGCATCTGCTGGCGTGGTCTGGGTGTTGAGCACGTAGGCGTCCATGGAATACGCGGTGTGGGTGTGCAGGTCGCCCCAGTAAATTGACTTTTCAGTTTTAGTAGATTCGCTTGCCGCACAAACCGTCGCTGCGGCCATGCTCAAACTGAAAAAGCCGATCAGTAGTTGTTGGCAGCGTTGCTGCATATTGTCCATCGCGCTCCCCCTCGCAGTCGTTCGCAGTATGCCACAGCGAACTCCGCGGGGCGGGTAATTAGCCCGTATCGGCGCGTTTGCGTATTTCTTGGATGATCTCTTGATGTCGGTCGCGGCTTAAGTTGTAACGGCTATAAATGAGCAGCGAAACTATGGCTGCAATGCCCATTATTGGTCCAGCCGTGATACCAAGACGAGTAAGGGTGTCTGGATCTAGTTCTCCAGGCACGGCCTGAAAAGGCAAATTAACATAGTACTCCAGCATGATTCCCGCAAAGAAATGACCTACCGAATTCGACGCTTTGGCAAAAAACGCTCTGGCGGAGTAGTACAAACCCTCCTGACGAACACCTTGGAGTAACTCATTTTCATCAATGAGATCGCCGATCATAGACATGATGGCTACCGAGCCCATACCAATGCTCAGCATGAAGCCTGCTGCGTTGAGCAATAGCAATGGTAACAAAAGCGGATCGCCGTTCTCTGGCATTAAGCCGAACAGCCGGAGCGTCACCACCAACTGCGCGCACAAGGTGGTGATGCCGAGGGACGCTAACATGACAGGTTTGCGGTCGAATATGCGCATTAATAACGGTGACAGCAATGCGCCAAGTATTAACGACGCTGCACCGACGAGGCTAAACCAGCGTATTTGGTTTGGCAGAAGTTCCCAAAAGTATGTGTTGATGTGAATGTTAAGGGTGTCGTAAATACCGCTGGCGATCATAAAAAAGAAATAGCCAATTAATATCACGAGGTAGTTACGGCTGCTAAAAGTGCTGGTGATCTGCCGTATGAACTCCAATAAATTGAGTCGATTAGCGTGCAGTTCTGCCTTGGACAGATACGGAATTCGGTGAGCAGTGCCGGCCGCGCAAAGCCAAATCGTTATAACAATCAAGGCGCAGGCGGTAAGAATTAGTGGGCCATACGATGCAGCAGCCAGATGGCCGGGCACAACTGCACCATCTGAGGCACGAACCACTTGGTCGGCAAAAAAGAAGCTATAGGCGATAAAGCCGAACCCAGCCCCAGAAAGCGCGCCAAAAATAGTATTGGCGCTGAACAGTTGCGAACGTTCATGTTGGTCTTTCGATAACTCGCCGCCCAGCGCCAGATGGGGTACGTTGAATAGCGTCAGCATTGTGCGGCTGATAATTGTCCACAGGGATAGCCATACGAAGATCGCTGTCTCACTGGATAGGTCTAATAGCCATGCAGGTGGGTTGAACACGTAGTAAAAGGAGATAGCGAGAGGCACTGGGGCGGCAATCAAGAATGGGTGCCGTCGACCAAGGCGAGACCGCCAGCGGTCAGAGATGATGCCGACGAGAGGATCGCTGATGGCGTCGCCGATCATCGCCAGCATGATCGCTGTGCCAATCAACGCGTTATTCAACCCGATAATCTGGTTGTAATAGATAACAATAAACGCGTTGCTAAGACCGAGAAAGATGGCTTCGCCGGATGCTCCGATGCCAAACGCCAGTTTGGTGCGCATGGACAGGGCATGCTGTTGATCACGATTTTGCTTAGACAACGAGATGGTGTTCCCCTACATGCTACGGCCCGTAGCTTATCGGCTAACTGGCTTTGCTTGCCATAACTATCGTCTGGCAAGAAGNTGTTTATGGTGTTTGCNGGCGTTGCGAGGTCGCAACCTTTTAGCGCTGCCTGTGCCNTCTGCAAAGGCTATTGGCTGTATCCGCGCAGCAACACTGTGACCAAACTTTAGATGCGGTGCTTCAAGTCCTCGGAGTCTTTGGCGCCTTGGTCAGGGCCGCTGGNTGAGACGGTGATTNAAACCACCGCTGTCGCTGCTCGAAAATTTCNATGGCTAATTCCGAATCTTGAACGNACCTTGATTGTCCTGCAGTTGTTTGAGTGCGGTGTCAACTTTAATGACGTCGGCGCCGCCATTGCTGGGCATATGGGCATAAATTGGACCCGCGTAAACTGCGGAGAAATCCGCTATCGTTGCGNCTGCGAGGGGTTTCGTTGACATGATCGCAGTCCCGTTTGGCGTGTCAGCGCAAAACTAATNATTCGATAAATCGACGTCTCATATCAATATTGTCAGTTGTCTGCAGCTNGATCGTGTGCCTGTTGGTGGCTCGTCATTGAGGAAGTAGGGTCATGGAAACAGCACCACTCACAGTACAAAACAAAGTCAGCTATGGCGTCGGGCAGGTATGTGAAGGCGTCAAGAACGGCGCTTTCGGTGTGTTCGTATTCTTTTACTACGCTCAGGTGTTGGGCTTGCCTACGAGCTATACGGGCGTTGCGATATTCATAGCGCTGGTCATGGACGCGATTACCGACCCGTTGATCGGGTCCTTATCCGACAGTTGGACCAGTAAGCTAGGTCGCCGACATCCGTTTTTGTATCTCGCCGCGATTCCCTTAGGGCTTAGTTTAATTGGTTTATTTTGTCCGCCTGAGTTGTCGCAATTTGGGTTGTTTTTGTGGCTCACGTTGTTCGCGGTGCTGACCCGAGTGTCGATTACGCTATTTCATGTTCCACACATGTCCCTAGGCGCGGAGTTGTCGGCTGACTTTCACGAGCGCACAGAGATCGCTGCTTACCGGTATTTCTTTGGCTACTTTGGGCATCTGCTCACCTACTTTATNGGCTTTTATATTTTCTTTGCCGACAGTGCCGAATATCCTCGGGGTCAGTTCAACACAGCGGCGTATATGCCGTTCAGNATNACCTTGGCGCTANTAGTCGTGGTAACGATGTTTTACTCTGCCAAAGGCACGCAGTCGCGGGTGCCGTTGTTGGTGCAACCTAAAGTTNAGCAGGCCTATGCTGGGGTAAAAGCGGTNTTGCAGCAAACCGTTGGCGACCTGGTTGCGGCGCTGCAAAGTGTGGCGTTTCGCTGGCTATTCTCGGGCGCTCTTATTGTTTACATGATGGTGGGTGTGGATAACGCGCTCAACTTACACATGAACACCTATTTTTGGGAGCTGCAAAGCGAAGGCAATTTGTTGTTCTTCTTAGCGACTCCGGTTGGGGCCATTATTGGTGCGTTTTTCGCTCGCGGTTTTAACCAGCGTTTTGGTAAGAAGCCGTCCATCGTAATCGGCACGTTGTGGTGGGCGAGTTGTCANATTATTCCAGTGGTCTTGCGCCTGTTNGGCTGGTTTCCAGAGAACGGCACTGTCGAATTGGTGACAACTCTTACGTTAGTGAAATTTATTCAAGGGTTTGGTGTTGTGCAGGCGTTGATCACATTCTCTTCCATGCTGGCGGATATCGCTGACGAACATGAATTGCGAACGGGCAAGCGCCAAGAGGGNATTTTTTTCGCGGCGGTGTCGTTTTCCAACAAGGTCACTACTGGGTTAGGGTCGGTGGTGGCTGGNTTTGCACTGACGCTTATTNACTGGCCNCGNGGGNGNGGAGATTCGCTCGGCCGCAGACGTACCTGCCGATACTCTAGTGTGGTTAGGTTTGCTGTATGGGCCGATTGTTGCTGGTTTCGCGGTGGTCTGCGCCTATTGTTACAGTCGCTATGACCTCACTGAAGAAACCCACAAGCAGACGTTGGCAGCTTTAGAGTTGGCCAGGGTGGAGCGCGCGCAAGGCTAGAAGCCTGTGGCGTACATCGATTGTCGGTGGCTAATCCTCGAGCGGCCCCTTTCCCCAGTGCTTGGTACATTTGCGGGTGACAGGCGTTGAGTTTTTCGAGTCGGGTTAAGGTCAATGTCGCAAGGTAATTGGTGCTGTCTAAGGTAATGTGTTAGTAACTCAGGATGGCCCTGTATTAACTCATATTACAGCCAGTAGTGTAGGCAGACAGTTCCAACACGCGCTTGGCGATGATGTTCTTGTGGAGTTCGCTTGAGCCGCCTGTGGTCGAGATTGACCTGATGTTGAGCCAGGGCCGCGTCTGCGCCAGCTTTGCGCTGTGGTGGCCGTTGCGGTTGCAGTCTACGGCTTGGCTGCGAAGTAAGCTCAGTCGTTTCAAGCTACAGCGTGGCGTACACTTGTGGATTCGATAACAATGGAATTGAGATGCGGCGATTGGTCATTGCAGGCGGCGGTATCGGCGGGCTGACGACCGCTTTATGCCTGGCGAAATTTGGTTGGTCGGTACTGGTGTTGGAGCAAGCTGACGAGTTTTCCACCGCTGGTGCGGGGATACAGCTCTCGCCTAACTGTTCGCGGGTATTGCACGACCTGGGCTTGCAAGAGGCACTGCGCGCGCGCGGATTTTTGCCGCATGGCACTGAATTTAGACACTGGCGCGACGGACGCGTAATTGCTGCTTCGACTCTTGGCACAGACGTGGCACAACGCTACGGCGCACCTTATTACCACATGCATCGAGGCGACTTGTTAGAGATCTTACTAAGCGCAGCTCAGGAGCATGCGAATATTGAAATGCGCACCGGTGCCGCGGTGACTGGCTTTAGTCATCAGGACAACGGCACTGTGTTGGTTGAGATCAATGACGATACCGAAGCCGCATTGGCGTTGGTGGGTGCAGATGGCATTCACTCGCTAGTTCGTCGGGGATTGTGGGGCGACCAACAGCCTGTGTTCACCGGGAATGTAGCGTGGCGCATGATGGTGCCGACAGCGAAGTTGCCTCAAGACATGGTGCGACCCATGTCTACAGTTTGGTGGGGGCCGGGTAAGCATTTTGTGCACTACTACGTGCGTGGTGGCGAATACGTAAACTGCGTCTGTGTGGTCGAAAAAACTGGATGGCAAGTCGAGTCTTGGACCCAGCAAGGTGAGGTCGAGGAACTGCATCAGGACTTCGCTGGCTGGCATCCGCACGTCGTTGAGTTAATTGAACAGGCTGACGAGTCAGCGTTGTATAAGTGGGCGCTGTTCGATCGACCACCCATGCCGCAATGGGGCCGAGGCTGCGTCACGTTGTTGGGTGATGCGTGTCATCCGACCTTGCCGTTTATGGCCCAGGGTGCTGCCATGGCAATAGAAGACGCCGCCGTGCTCTCGCGTTGTCTTGCGCGCCATGCAGATGTTGTTCAGGCGTTACAGCGTTACGAAGATCTGCGGCGCCAGCGTACTGCGCGCATACAAATTGGATCCCGTCGCAACGCGCGAGTGTTTCATTTGTCTGGAGTCGCCGCATGGTTGCGTAATTTGGCGGCCAACAGAGCGCGCCAAAGCACTATGGACGGGCTGTACCGCTACAACCCGCTTACCGCAGCGGAGCAAACTAAATTCTGAGATTTGCAATCTTTTTGCAGATGCCGCAGCGTTAAATCTGAAACGAAGGGGAAGTGTTCGTGAATAAGGTAGAAGGGTTACACCACCTGGCAATCTGCACTGCAGATATGAAAGCTCAAATCGAGTTTTTCACTGACAAGTTAGGCATGGAACTGCAGGCGCTGTACTGGATGCACGGAGTGGAAAACACTTGGCATGGTTTTTTGCGGCTTAACGATGAGAGCTCAGTCGCCTTTGTTTGCAATCCAGATATTCAAAACATTCCACGGGTGTTAGGCGAGTCTCACGCTGGCAACCCAGGCGCTAATTGCGCTGGTGGTGCCATGCAACATGTGGCTTTTAAGGTAAAAGATCATGCCGAACTAATGGCCATGCGCGACCGACTGCGTTCTAAGGGTGTGCCGGTTATGGGGCCGCTGGAACATGGTATGTGTTGTTCTATCTATTTTGCCGGCCCAGAGAATTTGGCGCTGGAGTTGAGTTACTCGTTGCAGCCGATCAATCAAGACGCTTGGATAGATCCTGAGGTGGTTGCTCTAGCCGGAATCTCAGAGCGTGAGTTACAGCGCTACAAGCGTCCTGCGGAGTATGTGGACGAGGGCGGTGCAGTACCACAACCCAATCTTGTCGAGGCGCCGGGTCCGCACATGGCAAACTATCCCGAGGGGGTTTATGAGCAAGTAATGCAGATTCCCGATGACGTGATGTTGAATTCTGTACCGAGTGAACCTCCGGTAACGATCTAGCGTGAACGGGGTTGTGTGCACGTTTAGCCGGGTGATACTGCGATGAGTGGCGTAAAAGACAAGGTTGTATTGGTAACCGGAGCAGCCTCAGGGCTTGGATGGGCTGATGCACAATTGCTGGTTAAAAACGGCGCCAAAGTGGTAATGACGGACGTTGATGAAGTTCGTGGCGCTGAGTTAGCGGCGCAGATTAATGCAACTTTTTTGCCTCAAGATGTCGCAGATGAGGATCGTTGGAAACAAGTGATGGCGAGTATAGAAGCTCGGCATGGGCGGCTTGATGGCTTGGTTAATAACGCCGGAATCGCACCGATTGCGAACATTGAAACCTCAACCACAGAGGTTTGGCGCAATACCCTGGCTATTCATTTGGACGGCACTNATTTTGGTTGTCAGGCGGCGATTAGGCTGATGAAGCAAACGGGTGGCGGCTCCATNGTTAACATGTCCTCGACGGCGGCGTTGGTGGGCATTCCAGATTACCTCGCGTATTCCGCTGCCAAAGGTGGTATTCGCGCAATGACGAAGGCCATAGCAGCGTACTGTCGCCGTGAAAAATTGCACATTCGGTGCAATTCGGTGCATCCCGGCAGTATCAATACGCCCATGGTGCAGAACGCAGTAAAGCAACTCATGAACATCGACTTAGATGATAACGCCGAGAAAAAGCGTAAGGCCATGGGTATTGGAGAGCCGCAAGATGTGGCACACATGGTCCTGTACCTGCTCGGTGCAGAGTCCAAGCATGTGAATGGCGCTGAAATGGTCATAGACAATGCTGACACCGTAATCTAGAGGTGTCATAGAAGGTTGGGAAATCCATGAACATTANTGGAATGGTTCATATAAATATAAACTGTCGCGACTACGCGCGCTCCAAAGCCTTCTACGAAATGCTCGGATTCGTAGAGGTTTGGAAGGTGCCGGCCACGAACGATGCTCAAGTCAATGCCGCAGTGGGCATGGAGAATTATCGGGTCNATGGCGCCATTATGGNCCTACAAAATGCCGAACCGCCGATGCTGATNGATCTGTTGGAATGGCAGCACCCGCGAGATGACTCAGACCCTTATCCGAATCTACATCGGCCTGGGCTTGCGCGGTTGGCATTGCGTAGCAACGATCTGCAAGCGGACTACACCTTTTTGGTCGCCCAAGGCGTAGACGTGTTATCGGAACCCGCAACGGTAATGTCCAGCGAAACCCATGGCAGCCGCTTTTTCTGCTTTAAGGACCCTGACGGCACATTTTTAGAGTTGGTACAAAGCTTCTAGCGAAACGGCAATTCAGGACACTTGACTGATCGTTACCCGCCTTGCTCAAGAGAGTTCGCTGAAGATGCTGATATCGATTGAAGACATNTCTAGCGCGTCACTCATCGTTAATGAACGCATGTTCCGTAAATTGTTAAGCGTCCCTTCGATATCGTCATCATTGATGGTGTAAATAACCAGGTACCCGTGTGATTGTGCTTGAAGTTGTGGCTCGGTCAGACGAAAGCGTCGAGCGCTTTGAAAACCCTCAATTTGCAACACCTCCGGCAAATGCACATCACGGTACCAGCGATTGAACTCCTGCTCTTTGCCAGCAACTGGATTNCNGCGCACCATATATAGGGTNGTCATAGTTGTGAATCCAACGCTAAAACCGCGGGCGCAAATACTAGCAATCTCGATANCTCTGGCAATGCGGGGGTGCGGGATAGGCACGCATCAGTTACAGCGCTTGGCGTGCAGCAAACTATCGCTGACTTAGCGACACCAGGGAAAGTTACGAATGCCCGCTGCCGCGTTGAATCTCGAAAACACCACTGCTCAGGCTGTCGACCTCGTACTGCAATAACCGCCGGGTCGTGTCGCTACCCCGAGATTCTTTGAGTGTTTGAATTAGTAAAATCATAGTCGCCTCTTGCACATCAATAGCATCCAANCCGTGGNNTGCNGCNNGNTGCTGGACTTGGTCGANGACGGTGCGGGCAATACTGTACTTGGAGGTCATGGNAACAANGGNTNACANNGANGCATNNANCCTAAGCCAATTAAGGTCACGCGAAACTATGTAGTTGTCCCTATAGATAGAGCACTGCTGCGGGCTGACGGTATGATTGATGGAACGCTGATACGTTAGGATTTGGGATGATTACAACGCCGCAGGTAGAGCTTTACGAGCTAGCACCAACCCGGTCNGCGCGCGTGCGCTGGACGCTGTTAGAGGCGGGCTTGAGTTATACGTCGTTGGGCAACGAGGTGAGCATAATCGGTAGTGAGGAACTGCGGCAAGTTCATCCATTAGGCAAATTGCCGGCNGCGCGNATAAACGGCAAACCCTTATTTGAATCCGCAGCAATCGCTACCGCGGTAGCGGACTTGGTACCNGAAAAAGAACTTGTTGCCCGGCCCGGAACNTGGTCGAGAGCCGTGCACGATCAGTGGGTCAGTTTTGCGTTGAGCGAGATGGAATGTTGGGTATCCAGTACCGAGATCAANAGTATTGATTTCGTATTACCCAAGGAAGAGCACGTGCCAGCGATTATTGAACAGAACAACAAGATGTTTCGACGCAGCGCCCAGGCGTTAGATAAGGTGCTANAAGACGTCAATTACTTGGTGGAAAATCGTTTCACCGTTACTGACATTATTGTTGCGTATACGTTGAGCTTTGGGGAAGAGCAGGGTTTGCTNACTGAGTTTGCGAATGTGCGCGCTTACCAAGAGCGGCTGTACGAGCGTGAGCATTGCACCTTGGCCCGCCATGATCGCTGATGACGGTAACGTTAACTCAAGCCTAACTCTTCAGCATACTGATCGCGCATTACGAACTTCTGCATTTTGCCGGTCACCGTCATGGGGTAGTCGTTCACTAGTTTGATGTAGCGCGGGATTTTGAAATGGGTGATTTGACCGGCGCAGTACTGGCTAATTTGTTCCGGTGTTAGGTTTCGACCCTCGCGCAGTTGCACCCACGCGGCAACTTGTTCGCCGTACTTGGCATCGGGTACTGCGAAGACTTGCACTTCTTGGATGTCGGGGTGGGTATACAAAAACTCCTCGATCTCGCGCGGATAGACGTTTTCGCCGCCGCGTATGATCATGTCTTTTATTCGCCCGGTTATTTTTACGTAGCCGTCGGCGTCCATTTCGCCCAGATCGCCAGAGTGTAGCCAACCGTCGCTGTCTATAGTTTGCGCGGTGCGTTCAGCGTCTTCCCAATAACCTTGCATAACGCCATAGCCACGAGCGCAAACTTCGCCAGTTTCACCAACATCGGCAACGCTGCCGTCTTCGCGACAAATTTTTATTTCCCAATTGCTGTGGGGTCGCCCAACGGTACTGACACGCGCCTCAAAGGGATCGTCCATCTCGGTCATGGTGTCGACTGGGCTGCACTCGGTCTGGCCGTAGGCGATGACGATACCGTTCAAGTCCATATCATTAATTAAGCGTTTCATCAGTTCTCGCGGACAGGTCGATCCGGCGATAACGCCAGTACGCAACGAACTGACGTCATAGTGTGCGAAGTCAGGATCGTCCAATTCGGCGATGAACATGGTCGGTACGCCATGCAATGCAGTGCACTGTTCGTCCTGCACCGCCTGCAAAACCGGTTCCGGGTCGAAGGCTTCGCACGGCAGCACCATGGTAGCGCCGTGACTTATGCAACACAGCGTACCCATGACCATACCGAAGCAGTGGTACAGCGGCACAGGAATACACAACTTGTCGGCAGCCGTAAGTCGCATGTTGCGACCAACAAAGTAGGCGTTGTTCAATATGTTGCGGTGGGTCAGAGTCGCACCCTTTGGGCTGCCGGTGGTGCCACTGGTGAATTGGATATTAATCGCGTCGTTAGGATCAAGCTGCGATTCGATTTGCGCTAACGTCGAATATTCAGAGTCGGCACCGAGTTGGCTTATGGCGGTAAAGTTGTGCATACCAGGACTAGCGGCGTCGCCCATGCGGATGACGTGCTTGAGTTGCGGCAATTTCTCGGCGGTCAGTGCCCCTGCCGGGCAATGTGCAAGTTCCGGAGCGAGGGTCTGCAACATCTCCAAATAGTGACTGGTCTTGAATGATTCAGCACTGACAATGGCTTTGCAGCCGACTTTATTTAACGCGTACTCTAACTCGTAAAGACGGTAGGCAGGGTTAATGCACACCATAATGGCGCCAATTTTTGCAGTGGCGAATTGCGTAATCACCCACTCGTAACGGTTTGGTGACCAGATCGCTACCCGGTCACCGGTAGTGATGCCAAGAGCCAANAAGCCGGTAGCAAACTTATTGACCGCGGTGAGGAATTCTCCATAACTCCAACGAATGTTCTGATGGGGCATGACCAGTCCGAGGTGATCTGGTTGCGCGGCGGCGACCCGATTAAGGCGCTCACCGATGGTTGTTTCGATCAGGTCGAGGCTTTGACCTTTTGCATAAGCCTGGGTAAGCATGTTGAACTCCCGATGGGTTAACTGGTTATCGAGTGCGTTTTGCGCTCAGCGTAATAGTCTTGTTGCGGGCGGAATGACGGCTCTTGACCGAAGGTAGCCTCTACCCATTGCAACGCTTCTTGTTCCTGCAAGGTCACATCCCAGGTTTCGCCCTGAGGTTGAGCGACGTGCCATGGTGTATCCCAGAATACCTCCAGGCCGTTGCCCTCTGGATCGTTAAAATACAAAGACAAGGTGTTGCCGTGGGACATTGGTCCGATGTTAATCCCTGGCACGTCGCTTAGTTTTGCATACAGAGCGTGCAGATCGCCGAAGTGTTCGACCCGAAAGGCAAAGTGGTTGATCGAATTTGCAGGGTCAATGGAGGGNCGAATCGGCAGCATTGCTAGTTGGTGATGCTCCTCTGGAACTTGGCTTAAAAACACAATGTCAGGGCCGTTGTCGCCCAATGGCCCACGGTCCGTGACGGCGAACCCGAGCANGTTGGTGTAGAAGTCGAGCATGATCGACTCGTCGTGGACANAAAGAACNGCGTGTGACCAAGTGAGTTGCATTGGCTGTTCCTGAGTGGCGTGCACATGCCAATAAAAACACTGTTAAGTGCATCTGGCCAGTAGTGTGCTGGATCCGCAATTTGGCCAAGCTGACTTCGAGCCCAAGCGTGGTCTGTCACNTATGCTCCGTGCTACATTCTAAGTCTTGAGCCAACCGAGGAGTGAGTGATGGCAGAGGCAGTGGATTACAAGCAGATAGGTAGTCGCCCAGTGCGCCCTGATGGTTTAGACAAAGTAACTGGGCGGGCGCAATTCGGAGCCGATACGGTATTGCCGAACATGATCCACGGCAAAGTTCTGCGCAGCCCCCACGCTCACGCGAAAATTTTAAGCATAGATGTNAGNGGTGCATTGGCGTTGCCAGGCGTCTTTGCGGCGGTGTGCGGCGCGGATTTTCCGGGTGGTGGCATCGANGGCGAAGTGGGCGGCGAAGGCGGNGGCACCCTGAGCGATGTGGCAAAAAATGTTATGGCGCGGGATAAAGTGCTGTACCACGGTCATGCCGTAGCAGCGGTCGCNGCNGCATCACCNTTGGCGGCCGAAGCTGCGCTGGAGGCCATNAAGGTCGAATACGAACNGCTGCCACCGGTTCTTGATNTATTGCAAGCCATGCAGTCCGACGCGGTGTTGGTGGACGAAAACAATTACACCAATCTGCCTGAAAAACCTGAACAGCCNAGTAATGTTGCAAATCAAGGGCGGTTAGAACGCGGTAGTCTCGAGGAGGGTTTTGCGGCGGCTGATGTGGTGGTCGAGCGTGAGTTTCAATGTCCCATGACCCACCAAGGTTATATCGAGCCGCAAGCCTGCGTAGCCAGCATAGAAGAGGACGGTCGTGGCACGATCTGGTGTTCCACNCAGGGCCATTTCGAGTTCCGCGCAGCGGCGTCGAAAATTCTCGGTAAAGATCTGTCGGATCTTAAGATTGTGCCGATGGAGATTGGCGGTGGCTTTGGTGGCAAGACTGTAGTGTATTTAGAACCNGTAGCGGCGCTGCTATCTGAAAAGTCGGGTCGACCGGTAAAAATGACCATGAATCGCGAGGAAGTGTTTCGAGCGACCGGCCCNGCGTCCGCCTCTGTCGCNAGGATTAAAGTGGGCGCAACGCGCGATGGCACCATTACAGCAGCGCAGGCGTGGATTGCCTACGAGGCCGGAGCCTTCGCCGGCGCGCCNTACATGCCGGGCGCAATGGCGATTTTTGCGCCTTATCGCCTAGAGAATTTCTTAGTCGAAAGTTTCGATGTATTGGTCAATAAGCCCAAGGTTGCTGCGTATCGAGCGCCTGGAGCACCCCAGTCCATGCACGCATTTGAGTGTGCATTAGACGAAATAGCGCAACTCATCGACATGGATCCGATTGACTTGCGNTTGCACAACGCGGCGGACGAGGGCACTCAAGCGCCCTATGGGCCAAAGTATCCACCCATTGGTTTTAAGGCGTGTCTAGAAGCAGCCAAGGCGCATCCGAACTACAGCGCTCCGGTGCCGGAAGGTGCAGGACGCGGCGTGGCCGCGGGTTTTTGGTTCAATGTCGGCATGCAGTCNAGTGCTGAGGTGCACATCAANGAAAACGGCACTGTGATGGTGATAGAAGGCAACCCAGACATTGGTGGCTCCCGTGCCTCAATGTGTCTGATGGCGGCCGAGACACTGGGTGTCGAATACGAAAAAGTTCGTACTCAAGTGGCTGACACCGAAAGCACTGGGTTCTGCAATGTCACAGGNGGAAGCCGTACCACATTCGCTACCGGCATGGCGGNTNCGCGAGCCTGTGAAGATGTCATTGCCGAGTGTAAGAAGCGCGCTGCAATGACTTGGGGACTGGATGAAGACCAGGTCGACTGGGCCGACGGCCAGGCTATACCTGGCCCAGGGGTAAATGCTGACGTGAAGCCGCTGAGTCTGGCTGACCTAGCAGGCAAAGCAGCAAAGACCGGTGGACCAATCCAGGGTCGCGCGTCGTTAAATGCGCAAGGTGCAGGCGCCAGCTTCTCAGTCAATTTCGGCGATCTGCGGGTGGACCAAGAAACTGGCAAGATCGATGTGCTGTCTTATACGGCAGTACAAGATGCAGGCAAAGCGATTCACCCATCCTACGTTGAGGGCCAAATGCAGGGTGGCGCGGCTCAAGGTCTGGGCTGGGCGTTGAACGAAGAATACGTTTTCAGCGAAGACGGTGTGCTAGAGAACGCAGGGTTCTTAGATTATCGAATACCGGTGTGTTCGGATTTGCCTATGATCGACACCGCCATTGTGGAAGTCGCTAACCCGAGTCATCCGTACGGCGTTCGAGGTGTTGGCGAAACGCCCATCGTGGCGCCATTGGCAGTGGCAACGAACGCGGTGTCTCGATCGTTAAACATGCGCATTTGCACCCTGCCATTGTCGCCACCGAACGTGCTGGAAGCCATCGACGCAGAGTAAGCTCAGGCGCCTGATTCAATGGCAACTATCACCTTGCCGGACGAATGCGCCGCCATTACTGGCGGCGAATGCGTGCTCAGTATTGCGGTAGACAATTATCGCGATCTGCATGCCGAGCTGGTGTTGCGATGGCCGAAACTGGACGCGTTGTTAAACCGCTATGCGGTGGCCATTGATGGCCAAATCTATCAAGACGCGTTTATGGAACCGCTGGCCGCGCATAGCGATGTCTTTTTTATGCCCCGCATAGAGGGCGGCTAAATACTGGCCTCGGCAAGAGCGATCGCGGTGTCGGCAATGTCCTGCGGCCAAGTCTCAGTGTTGTTTTTGAAACCGTCTATGTCTTGAGCGTACAAGGCGCGTAGCGCCTCTTCGTAGCCTGGCAAATCTCCTGCCATGGCCTGGCAAAATCGATACGCTTTTTGTTGCGCTTGATGCTGTGCAAACTGTTGCTGATGCTTTGGATCTTTGCGCGCTGCCGAGACTAGTTTGCGCAGCGTTACGGATGCACCGCCGGGTTGTTGTGCGAGCCATTCCCAGTGCCGTGGTAGCAATGTCACCTCGCGGCCGACTACACCAAGCTTGGGTCGCCCGCGCGTGCGCGAGGGTTTCTGGGTGGCGTGTGGATAGCTCTCAACTCGACGTCGTACCTCTTCGGCGCTGCCACCTAGGTCAACATCGACGACACTGAACGTCGTTTCGTCAAAGATGACGACGCCAGGTTCGTGCAGGTGAGAGTGGGCGACCAAAGCGGCCTCAACTAGGGTGCCGCGCGCCAAACGCCGATTCGGGCTGAAAGCGATATACATATTTACCGGGGTAATAAAAAGTGAGCTTCATTATTACCCCGATA
>NHET02000010.1 GCA_002170355.2 Gammaproteobacteria bacterium TMED92 | reverse complement strand
AACCGCATAAGCGCCGTTTTCTCGTGCAATTTCTACCAGACGCCGCGTAATCAGTGGCCGCGCGATGCTGGTGCCAAGCAAGTACTCGCCTTCGTATACAGTGTTGGCGCGGAACATCGGAAAAACATAGTTGGCTACGAAATCCTCTGTCAAATCCTCGATGTAGATCTTCTGCACGCCCATGGCTTGCGCTTTTTCACGAGCAGGCTCAACCTCTTCGCCCTGACCGATGTCTGCGGTAAATGTAATGACCTCAGCATCATAGGTTTCTTGCAACCAACGACAGATCACCGATGTGTCTAAGCCGCCGGAATACGCCAATACGATTTTGTTTTTTTCTGCCACGCTTGCACCCTCGGAATTCGCGCGCCATCTTATGCGATGGTCGCTGTTATGCAAACTATGAGCCGGATTTTCGCCGCCATATCCGCACAAAACCGCTGGACGTAGCTAACGGTTAGATGAGCACCCAACGTGGCGCTGATCCTGCTAGGATTTAACCATGGAATTATCCGAACGCTTTCGGGGATATCTGCCCGTAGTCCTAGATCTTGAGACCGGTGGCTTTGACCATCAAGCCAATCCTATTTTGCAGCTGGCCTGCTGCTTTCTGCAAATGCAGGACGATCGCTTGCTGATCAAAAGCCAAGTGAGCTGGGACGTAGAACCCGTGGCAGGGCTGGTAGTTGAACCAGCGAGTCTGAAGGTCACCGGCATTGACCTGGAGGATCACGCACGCCACGCCATGGAGGAAGCCGCGGTTCTGCGAGAATTCTTCTCGATGGTGCGGGCGGAAATGAAAACCAGTGGTTGCCACCGAGCGATTATCGTCGCGCACAACGCTGCTTTCGATCAGGGTTTCTTGCACACTGCCTGCGCGCGTCAGGCCATTAAGCGCAATCCGTTCCACCCTTTTACGACCTTGGACACTGCGACCCTGGGTGCCTTAGCGTATGGCCATACAGTGCTCAGAGAAGCGTGCCGCAGGGCTGACATAGACTTTAGCGAAGCCCGCGCCCACGGCGCGGCATATGACGCCGACAGAACCGCAGAGTTGTTCTGTCATATTGTGAACACTTGGGATTTCCAAACCGCGTGGTTGGACTCAGCAAGCGCAGAGGACTACTGAGGCTGGCTAGGGCAACTTATTGATCTGCTTGTTCGTGCTTAGCCGCGGTTTCAGTTAGCAGCGTTTCCAACTCTCCAGACTCGAACATTTCTGTGACGATGTCGCAGCCGCCCACAAGCTCACCCTCAACCCACAATTGCGGGAACGTGGGCCACTGAGCATACCCTGGCAATGTGGCGCGAATTTCTGGATTACTGAGAATATCGACGTATGCAAATCGCTGGCCACAGCCAACCATGCACTGCACGGTTTGCGCGGAGAAGCCACATTGAGGCGCTTGGGGAGAGCCCTTCATATAAAGAAGGATCGGGTTCTCTTCGATCTGTTGTTTGATAGTGTCAATAACTTCTTCTGACATGCTTTATTCCTTGCTGATCAGCCATGAACGCCGACTGGCGACCGTTGCAGTTTAACGCGACCGAGTTGGCCAACGCTAGCCAATCTGGCCAGCTCACAGCTTGGGTACTATGATCCCTCGCACGCCACCGCATAGTTTTCTGTGAGCATGAGCAACTTTGACCAATTGATTGATCGCCGCAAGNCCCAAAGCACAAAGTGGGAAAAATACGCGGGCCGAGACATTTTGCCGTTCTGGATCGCCGACATGGACTTTGCTGTTCCAGATTTCATTTTGACAGCGCTACGCGAACGCTTGGAGCATCCGATCATCGGCTATACAAAACCGCCACCCTCAATCACCGAAGCGTTTCAGGGTTGGCTACAACACCATTTCGGCTGGGCAGTGCCAGAGGATTGGGTTGTGTGGCTACCTGGCGTGGTCCCAGGCATGAATATGGCGGCACGCTGCATAACTTCCACCCAAAAGCTAATGATCCCCACCCCCGTGTATTACCCATTTTTGGAGATGGCCGATAACGTNCAACGCCACGATGTGCAGGTGCCATTAGTGCTGGAGCACAATTGTTGGCGAATGAACTACGACCAAATGCAGGCTCAAGTCGATGACGTGAAAATGGTGATGATTGCGAACCCACAAAATCCTACCGGGCGCGCTTACACTCGCGCCGAGCTAGAGGCTCTGGCTGACTTTGTTGACCGCAACGACCTGATTTTGGTCAGTGACGAAATACACTGCAACATTATATTGGCAGAGGACACCAAGCACTTGCCGATCGCGCAACTCGTACCAGAAGTCGCNNATCGAACCGTCAGCTTGTTCGCTGCAACCAAGACCTACAATATTCCAGGTCTGGGGTGCGCAGCGGCAGTCATTCCCGATCCNAAACTACGCGCTCAATTCCAAGCGCAGGAGGCCGGATTGATACCCGGAATCGGACCGTTGAACCTGGTCGCATCAGAAGCCGCCTTTAACGACCGCAGCACTTGGTTGGCAGAACTGTTAGAGCAGCTGCGGCGCAACATGCGCAAACTGCAAAGCGTGGTAGGCCCGCGCATGACTACGGTAGAGGCNACTTATCTCGCCTGGGTCAACATCGCCGATCTCGGTCTNAACGACGTCGAAGCCCACTTTGAAGCCCACGGCCTAGGCATTTCCGACGGCGCACAATTTGGCCATCCTGACTACATTCGCTTTAACTTTGCCTGTCCTGACGCGCTGTTAACCGAGGGTTTAGAGAGATTAGGCCAGGCATTAACGAATCAGGCGATCTAGATGGAAAACGATACTTATAAGGCGCAATAATAAAAAAAGGTGCGTGAACACTATGCCACTGGCGACAGTCACAGCAGCGGCNACTGGAAACGGCAACCTCAAATTCCGAGACAGAGAACTTCCGATTTGGTTTTCAATTATCCTCACCCCTTGGTCGTAAGTTCGCGTCGAACTCTGATTGNCTCAGCAGGTCGCCAAACACAACATTGCATTGAGCAATAGAATTTTCAGACGCACCATCGGCTGCGCTNTNAACGCAGTAGGNGCCGCTACTACAGACTCTTTCTTGAGTCTCCGCGACCTTGGCGTAGCATCTTGCAGCGGTTGAAGATCCNCNCCTTGTCTAGTAGCATTTCGCCTTTGGACAGGCGGCTTATGCGGCCTGTTGTCGTTTTAGGCTCTGTGTAAATCAATAATTGTGCGTCTCGTATATAGACCGTCATGAGCAATGTAATGAACACCTATGGGCGTCTTCCCGTTTCCTTCGTGAAAGGCAATGGCGCCTACCTGCAAGATGACAATGGCAATGAATACCTCGATGCGCTGACCGGTATTGCGGTTTGTGGCTTGGGTCATGCCCACCCGAAGATCGCCCGAGCTTTAAGCGATCAGGGTCAAACCCTCTTGCATACGTCCAATCTCTACAATATCCCGAATCAAACTCGTTTGGCTGAACGACTGTGTCAGCTGTCGGGCATGGACAACGTGTTCTTCTGTAACTCGGGCGCCGAAGCTAACGAAGCCGCCATTAAACTGGCTCGGCTTAAAGGTAATCGCAGTGGCAACCAAGCGCCGACGGTTGTGGTTGTTGACGGCAGCTTCCATGGTCGCACCATGGCGACCCTCACAGCGACAGGCAATCGCAAGGTTCATGCTGGTTTTGANCCACTGTTGAGTGGTTTCGTGCGCGCGCCGTTTAACGACATCGAAGCGATACAGGCCATTGCAGACAATAATCCGGATGTGGTCGCGGTGCTGGTGGAACCGATACTCGGCGAGGGCGGTATTCATATCCCTAGCNACGACTATCTGCCGGAGTTGCGGAGCATTTGCGACCATCAAGACTGGTTGCTGATGGTCGACGAGGTGCAAACGGGCAACGCACGCACCGGCAAGTTTTTCGCTTATCAGCACAGCGATTGCTTGCCCGATGTGGTAACCACCGCAAAGGGATTGGGCAACGGCGTACCTATTGGCGCTTGCTTAGCCCGGGGCGAGGCAGCTGAGCTGTTTGTTCCTGGTAATCATGGCTCTACTTTTGGCGGTAACCCGCTGTCCTGTGCAGCCGCCAACGCGGTGTTGGACGTCATTGCTGAGGACGGTATTTGCGCCAAAGCCGACGCTCAAGGTCGACGCATTGTGCAGGCACTAAAGGACCAGCTTGCTGGCAATAATAGCGTCAAAGAGGTGCGTGGATTGGGCATGATGATGGCCGTCGAACTCAACGCCGATGCACCAAACCTGGTTAGCGACGCCCTAGAGCACGGTTTATTAATTAACGTCACCCAGGGCAATGTCGTGCGTCTGTTACCCCCCCTAAACTTAAGCAATGAAGAAGCNGACGAACTGGTGAGCAAACTCACCACTCTGCTTAACCGCTAGTACCACCCCTTTTTCGAACCAGAGGACCTGTGATCATGTCGAAGCGGGATTTTTTATCGNTGTTGGATTTCTCTACGGACGAGTTGCAGTACCTCATTGAGCGTGCCAAGCAGTTTCGCCTAATGCACAAAAACGGCGAGGTCTATCGGCCGCTCGTGGGCCGGACGGCGGCGATCATCATGCAACTGAACAGCACCCGCACGCGCCTAGCCTTCGAAGCAGGACTGGCTCAACTGGGCGTTCATGCAGTTTTCCTGACCAGCAAAGACAGTCAGATGGGTCGTGGCGAGCCCATTGAGGACTTGGCAAGAGTGCTGTCTGAAATGGTCGACATCGTCATGATCCGAACGCTGGAACAGTCTGACATGCAAACACTCGCCGATCACGCCAGTGTGCCGGTGATTAATGCCATGAGTTCCCTGCTGCATCCCTGTCAGTTACTTGCAGACGTTCAAGCGTTTGAAGAATTGCGCGGTCCGATTAAAGGCAAAACCGTGGCCTTTGTGGGCGACGGCTACAACATGTGTCANTCCTACATTAATGCTTCAACCCANTGGGACTTCCAATTACGAATTGCATGCCCTGATTCGCATCAGCCCAATGCCGACATCTTGGCCCNTGGCTCCAATGCTCAACGAGTTGCTAGCGCACGCGAGGCAGTGAGTGATGCCGATTTAGTGGTGACCGATGTTTGGTCATCCATGGGGCACGAGGGCGAGGAGACACAACGGCGCGCTACCTTTGAACCCTACCAAGTTAATGAGGCGTTATTGGACCTGGCCAAGCCAGAGGTGTTGTTCATGCATTGCCTGCCCGCACATCGCGGCGAAGAAGTCAGCTCAACGCTGCTGGACGATCCTCGCTCTGTGGTGTGGCGAGAGGCTGGCAACCGCCTGCATAGCCAGAAAGCTCTGGTGGAATTCTTGCTATTGGGTCGGCAACCGCTTTAGCCAGCCATCGCTTGGGTAACCGCTCGCGCGTAACCGTCTAACAACTGCTGGCGGCGCTGCGGCGTCATGTTGGCGCTAAAGGTCTGATCTAGCTGCCAAGCNCTGGCGGCNGCATGCAAATCTGTCAATTGACCGCAACCAACAGCGGCGAGAATGGCGGCGCCCTTGGCGGTCGTTTCTACATCTTGCGGCCGCTGTACTTGAACGTTCAGGATATCCGCTAGACATTGGCACAGGGCATCGTTGACTACCATACCGCCATCTACGCGCAGCGTTTCTACCGGAGCGCCATCTTTCGTCATGGCCTGCAACAACTCTTGAGTTTGCAGCACCACGCTTTGCAGTGTTGCGGTAATGACCTGATCGCGGTTGCTGTCTAGGGTCAGGCCAGTGATCAACCCGCGCACCGAGGGTTGCCAATAGGGCGCACCCAGGCCAGTGAACGCAGGTACAACATACACACCCTGAGCATCGCCCTCACAACGCTCAAACGCTGCTTCGGTTTCCGCCGCGTTATCGATGAGACACAGTTGATCACGTAACCATTTCACTGCAACACCAGCGACAAAAATACTGCCCTCAAGTGCGTAGGTGGTTTCGCCGGCGANTCGGTACGCCACCGTAGCCAACAACCGCTGACTCGAGTGCGGCCGCTCGGAGCCGGTGTTCGTCATCACAAAACAACCGGTGCCGTAGGTACTTTTCGACATGCCTGGGGCAAAACACGCTTGACCTATGAGCGCTGACTGCTGATCACCAGCCACCCCGGTTATCGGAATCGGCGCTCCGAACCATTCTTCTGCGGCCACGGCAAATTGCGCAGCGCTGTCCAGCACCTCGGGTAAAATCGCGCGGGGTATAGCAAAGTAGTCGAGCAGTTCGTCGCTCCACTGCTGTTCGTTTATGTCGAACAACTGGGTGCGGCTGGCGTTAGTCGCGTCGGTAACATGGCGCTGCCCATTGCTGAGTCGCCACAGTAAGAAAGTGTCTACAGTTCCAAAACGCAGCTGACCGTCTGCCGCGGCCTGCGCAGCGCCGGCAACATGCTCGANCAGCCAAGCCAGCTTAGTGCTGGAGAAATACGGATCAATAATCAGGCCCGTGGTTGCTGCGATAACCGCAGTTACCGATCTGCCGTCGCCGAGGGTAGCACTCTCCATCTGTGTGCAAAGTTGCGCGCCTCGCCGATCCTGCCAGACCAACGCGTTGTGAACGCAGTCNCCCGTATGCTGGTCCCAGAGCAGAGTAGTTTCTCGCTGATTGGTAATGCCAATCGCTGCCAACTCACTGGGCGCGATTGCAGAATCGGCAATCGCTTGGCGACCCACCGTGAGGATTGATTGCCAAAGCTGCTCAGGATCTTGCTCAACCCAGCCGTCCTGCGGAAACATCAGGTCAATGTCTGATTGAGCGGCCGCAACCACTTGGCCNGTGGTGTCGTAAATGATGGCGCGACTACTCGAAGTNCCTTGATCTAAGGCCATGATGTAACTCAATGGACTGTCCTTTCCAATTGCTCAGGGATNGTGCTGCCGACAATGCTAATGGATTGTTTGTGGTCGGTCTAAAGCTGATTAGCCAACGCTAAAAACAACCGGAAAAAACCGCTGGAAACAGTTTTTTTTGTTACTCATATGTTAGCCACAACCTTATCCAAGGCAGTTCACAGGTTATCCACAGACTTTTTCTTGCAAAGAAATTAGGATCCCATTATCTTGTGTGTCTTGTGCTCGAAAACCCTACATGTGGGGTTTTCAAACTTTGACTGAGTCAAAGTTTTAATATTTTGCCCCTGTTAATCCAGCAAAAACTGACCTAGACGGTAACAGAGCGCCTAAAACGTGCGTCACGGCAAAGCACAGGGCAAAGNACAGNACAGAACAGAACAGAACAGAACAGAACAGAACAAGAATACAGCGCAATCAGTTAATTAAGAGAACAAAACGCACACCGTCAAAACACAACAAGACGAACAAGACCAAACCCAGGGAGAGTGTTAGCGGATCAGCGCCGTGAACGCCTTAGAGAGAGAAGTTATACAAATGCAAATGGAAACGCCGACCAGTTCAACGTCCCAACCCAACGCACAAGTCGACACGCCCCCTCTGTCGCCGTCACTTACAGCGACAGCGCCAGGACAACTAAAAATAATTAAGCGCAACGGCACGGTGGTGCCCTACACCCAAGACAAAATAGCTGTTGCCATGACAAAGGCCTTCCTTGCTGTTGAAGGCGGCACTGCAGCAGCCTCACCGCGCATACGCGAATTGGTAGTGTCGTTGGCCGAGCAAATGACCAGCACATTTAAGCGTCGCTTGCCTTCTGGCGGCACTCTGCACATAGAGGAAATCCAAGACCAAGTAGAACTCGCGTTAATGCGCTCAGGCGAGCATAAGGTAGCGCGTTCCTATGTTTTGTATCGCGAACAACGGGCGCAAGAGCGCGGGCCTGCAACACCTGCCACCCCGGCTGGCGAAAAATTCGCGGGCATATCGGTGGTGCATAACGATGGCAGTACCGCGCCGTTAGATGTAGCGCGGATTCGTACCATTGTGACTGAGGCGTGCGAAGGGTTGGTTGATGTCGATGCTGAACGCATCATCAACGAGTCGCTTAACAACATGTACGACGGCCTTTCGGCAACTGATGTCGCTACTTCGGTATTGATAGCA
>NHET02000078.1 GCA_002170355.2 Gammaproteobacteria bacterium TMED92 | reverse complement strand
TCCTGAGGAGTACCTCGGTAACCTGATACTGCTGATCGTCGGCGGCAATGACACCACGCGCAATTCTATGACTGGCGGTGTGCTGGCGCTAAATGAAAATCCGGGCGAGTACGCGAAATTGCGTAACAACCCTGGCGTCGTTCCGAACATGGTATCGGAAATTATCCGTTGGCAAACGCCTCTTGCTCACATGCGACGTATAGCGACAAAAGATTATGAGTTGGGTGGCCAGACGATAAAAGAAGGCGATAAGGTCATTATGTGGTACTTGTCGGGTAATCGAGACGAACGAGCCATAGAAAATCCGAACGAATTCATTATCGATCGCAAGCGTGCGCGGCAACACTTATCTTTTGGCTTTGGTCCGCATCGCTGTATGGGCAATCGGTTAGCCGAGCTTCAGTTGCGAATACTTTGGGAAGAAATACAACAGCGCTTCCATATGGTTGAGGTGGTTGGCGAAGCCGAGCGCGTGCCTTCCAATTTCGTACATGGATTTACTAAGCTGCCAGTAGTACTGCATCCGTTGTAGCATTGAGACGCGCTGGTCACACTAATCGCTTAGGTCATCTGAGCGGNTTACGACNGACGCAACACAGGAACTTGATGCAGGGGGGAAGGCTGAGNGATGTTGCTGCTTATGAAACTGATGCGCNGCGCAGCCAGNGTAGGCATAGGCGTAATCGCGCTGGGCATTGCGCCATGGTTAATTGCCGCTGAACCGTTAAAGCCAGAAAGCATTTACGTGCAACGATTGGGCGCTCCGAGTGCGCATTGGCTAATCCTCAACGATCCTAATTTCCTCGGCAATATGGATTCCAAGATCTATCTGATCGACGCGGACCGTAACCATATGTTGGGTATGCTAGCCGCTGGTGGNTGGCGAAATGGGGTGGAATATAGTCCCGATTTTAAGGCCNTNTATTCTCCTGAAACCTACTATGCAAGGGGTACCCGCGGTCGTCGTACGGACGTCTTAAGTATTTATGACGTGGCGACTCTGAGTCCAATTGACGAAGTTAAGATTCCACCGAAGCGCGGCTCTGGAGCAACCCATCGCGCATACAGTGGTCGTAGCGATGATGGCAGATTTGTTTACGTGTTCAACATGACGCCGGCAATGAGCGTAAGTGTTATAGATGTAGCGCGTCGCCTAGTAACAGCGGAAATCAGCACCGATGGCTGCGCCATGATCTATCCCAGTGGCGACCGTTCATTTCTGAGTCTCTGTGGTAACGGGCGGATTCGTCAGACGATGTTAAACGAGGCCGGCGAAATGTTAGGCAGTCGCTTTACGGATGTCTTTTTNGATCCCAATGTTGACCCCNTGACAGAGAAAGCCGTGCGTCTNAACGGCGATTGGTACTTNGTGAGTTTTCATGGGGTTGTACACAAGATAGTCGCTGTAGATTCGAGCGTTAAACCGGGTTCGGCATGGCCGCTGCTTNCACAGCAACAGTTGGACGCTGGGTGGCGACCTGGAGGCGGACAGTTTCTGGCCAGTCACGAATCAGGCCTGTTGTACATTGGCATGAATCAAGACGGTCCCGATTCGCACAAGNTCCCAGGGCAGCAAATTTGGCTGGTAGATGTAGACTCAAAGACCCGACGGCAAGTGATCACACCGCCGTCACCTGTCACGCATTTGGCCGTCTCCAAAGACGCTGAGCCGTTGTTAGCAGCCGCGAGTGAAGGACCAGAAATCTATCTGTTCGATGCATTGGACGGATCAGTCAAAGAAAGTCTCACCGCGCCGATTCTCGGAGCGGGCATATTGCAATTTGTTGATGCGCGCTGATGGCGTTGTTGGGCCTCTCGAGCCTGGTGCTGACAACTCTCGTTGTCGTGTTGGCGCTGGTCATGGCGTCATTGGCGCGGCAGATTGGCGTATTGCATGAGCGTACCCAGCCTATGGCCAGCCGCACCACGGCGNCGACAATTCATGAAGGTGACATAGTCAATAATGTNGAACTGCCGGNTAGCGCTAGCAGCGGTGACGTGGCGACATTGCTGTTTGTTGCCACATCCTGCCAAGTATGCNNGGCGTTACATAGAAGTTACGCTGAGCTAACGGCACGGGGCGGTGTAGACCATGGNTATTGGGTGTTTCCNATGGANACCCAAGAAGCAATAGATGTCTACAGCGACAGCCACGAGCTGCCATCGGATCAGTTGCTTATCAGCAGTTCACTGGCTGCAAGCTGCGCAGTAACGAGCACGCCGACGCTGGTGCGTTTGCAGTATTCTGACAACAATTGGCGGATGCTGTTGCGCCGCCGTATACAGCAGCCGCGGCAGTTGTATGCGCTGTTACAGAGCCCTGCTATAGAGATTGGGTTGGCAACCACAGAGGAAGTCCAAGCATGAATCGATTCGACGCAATCATTGACAAAGTGACACGCAGGATCGCACAGCACTCGTCCCGCAGGCGCTTTCTCGCGCGTCTTGGCAGCACCCTGGTAGCCGCATCGGTAGTGCCGGTGTTACCGGTAGGGCGCACTCATGCCGCGGGACCGCAAGCCGCAGAAGATGGCGATTCTTTGAGCTGTGATTACTGGCGTCATTGCGCAATTGATGGATATTTATGCGGCTGCTGTGGCGGATCCGTTAATTCCTGCCCGCCTGGTAGTGAAATTTCACCCGTTAGTTGGATTGGCACTTGCAAAAACCCTGTAGATGGGCGNGACTACGTGATCTCTTACAACGATTGTTGTGGGAAATCAGGATGCGGTCGTTGTTTTTGCAACACAAATGAAGGCGACCGACCGGTATATATGCCGGCAAAAAGTAACGACATTAATTGGTGTTTGGGAACCAGCAGTAACGCCTACCATTGTTCTACGGCTGTTGTTATTGGTACAGCGAGCTAGCAACAGGTGCAATTTGTGCCGGGCTAATGTTCCTCGACTCTGCTGGAGGAATCTATGGAACTACTTGAACAGATTAGCATTGTAAATTGGTGGGCGATTGTCACCGCCACCGCATTGGCGTTCGTGCTTGGTGGCCTTTGGTATGGGCCGTTGTTTGGCTCAGCTTGGCTCGACGCTATTGGTAAGACCGAGGCCGATCTGCCACNTTCCGCAACACCCTTTGTGGTGAGCTTTTTTGCGGCACTGCTCACAGCATTAGTGTTAGCTGTATTGCTCAGCGCATTGGGTATGAGTGGCGGTATTGATGGCGCGATCATGGGGCTGTGGGTTGGCATAGGCTTTATTGCTGCGGCTATGGCGTCCGATGCGTCGTTCTGTCGTTGGGGATTGAAGCTGTTTCTGATTCAGTCCGGCTATAGAGTGGTATACAGTGTGCTGATNGGGGGCATCTTAGGGTACTGGCAATAGCCGCGGCCCCAGCATAATTTTTATTTGATACAAGGAGTACGCGATGTCGCTTGTGGCGGTAATGGAGACGAATAAAGGCACGATCCGATTNGATTTGTACGCGCAGCAAACGCCAATGACGGTAGCCAATTTCGTTAATTTAGCCCAACGAGGATTTTATGATGGGCTGTCTTTTCATAGGGTCATCGCTGACTTCATGGTTCAGGGTGGTTGTCCGTTGGGTACCGGTACTGGTGGACCTGGGTATCGATTTGGCGATGAATTTACCGGTGATCTGCGTCACGACGCCCCAGGCAAATTCTCAATGGCTAATGCTGGCCCAGGCACCAATGGCTCACAATTTTTTATCACCCACGTTGAAACTCCGTGGTTGGATGATGCGCACACGATTTTTGGCGCGGTGCAATCAGATGCAGACCAAGACGTTGTTAGCGCCATCGCACAAGGGGATCAGATTGTCAGTGTGACGATCGAGGGCGATGCCGAAGCATTGTTAGCGTCGGTGCCCGAAGTGCAGGAATGGAACGCACAACTCGATGCCTGATTGGTAGNAAAGATCGCACTGGGGGAGCAATGACTGAGCCTTTACTGTTTGCGGATTTGAAGGTTCTGGATGTAGGCAGTTGGATCGCGGCTCCGGTCGCGACCACAATGCTTGCAGATTACGGTGCAGCAGTCATAAAGGTCGAAGCTCCGGNCCTTGGCGATGGCTATCGTAATTTTGCGGATATGCCAGGTTCCCCGGATGCGCATACCAATTACACCTGGCANATGGATAATCGCAANAAGCGATCGATTACCCTTAATCTAAAGTCTGAGGCTGGGCGCAGGGTGCTCCGAGAACTCGTCGCCGAATGCGATGTGTATGTCACCAACCTACCGCAACCAATGCGTCGCCAATGGCAATTGACTTATCAAGACCTTGCCGCGGTTAACCCGACGATGATCTATGCGTCGCTTACCGCGTATGGTGAGCATGGACCTGAACAGGATCGTGAAGGATTCGATTTAGTCGCTTACTGGTCGCGCTCAGGCCTGATGGACCTGGTGCGTGCGCCTGGAGCCTCGCCAGCTCCAGCGCTGCCAGGTATGGGGGATCACCCCACNGCAATAACGCTCTATGCTTCTATTGTTACGGCGTTGCTCCAGCGACAGCGCACGGGCAGGGGTAGCCATGTTCATACATCGCTGATGGCGAATGGGGTTTGGTCAGCGTCTTGCATTGCGCAGGGTGTATTTGCCGACGCAAGTTTTGACAATTACTTCGCCAATCAGTCCAGGCAATTTACACGGCTACTGTATCAAGCGAACGACGGGCGCTGGCTGCAGTTCTCGATGGTGCGCACAGATGATGAAGTGGACGCGTTACTGGTCGCCATTGAGCGGCCTGATGCTCTAGTCGATGAGCGCTTTGCAACTTCTGAGGCGCGCTTACAGCACGGCGAGGCNCTGAAAGCTGTGATCGCAGAAGCGGTCGCGCAGNGCAGTAGCTCGGAGTGGATGCATAGTTTCGCCGAGGCAGGCGTGCCGGTGGCGCTAGTTGCACAAGTAGCTGATCTTGCGAACGATCAACAAGTGCGCGCCAACAACATGGCGATCGCAGCGCCGCCAGCAACGACTATGTCACGCATGATTAAACACCCAATGAATATCGATGGAGTGGCTACTCGGGAGCACATGCCGGCACCCACTCAGGGTCAACACAGTGCTGAGGTACTCCAGGAATTGGGCTACAGCTCGGAGCAAGTGGCGCAAATGCGCAAAGATGGGGTGATCTGACGGCTATGCAAACTTTGGCTTGGGTTTACTTCTACGCCTCTGCCGGTGTTGTTGCGGTNATNCTTGCTGCGGCGGCGATACACAAGATGCGCTTTTCTGCAGANTTTATTACTGCGCTTGCCGGCTACCGGTTGATGCCGGCNATGACACTAAAGTTGTGGTGGGCTGTACCTGCTGTGGAAGTCATGGCGGTGATTGAATTGTTGTTCTCCCATGCACAGAGCCGATGGTTAAGCCTCGCTCTATTCACGGTTTACGGCGCCGCCATAAGCGTAAATCTAATGCGTGGGCGCACGCATATTGATTGCGGCTGTGGCGGTGACCGCACGCCCATCGGTTGGGGTCTGGTGTTACGCAACGGCGTGTTGGCTGGGTTGGCACTACCGTTTGCGGCTCCAGTTAATGTGCTAACTCTGTCTAGCACGCTACTGTTGGCGGCGACGATAGCATTTGCTGTGTTGAGTTATGTGACGACTAATCAATTGTTCGCCAACGCTGCTAGGTGATAGGTCGCAGATATGCTTGAAGATTTGCTCATCGCCTCCCAGGTAGTGCTATGGGTTGCTGTGTTGGTCCTTGCTGTCAGCGTATTTGCGCTAAGTAGACAACTGGCACGGCTGTTTGCTCGAGTGCCTCCCGCAGGCGCTTTAAGCGTTAATGCGCTGTTGCAACCAGGAGATTTAGCGCCGCGCATAGACGCCACAGATATTTGGGGCAAATCGCTCACCGTTGGTGGTGAGGGTTCGAGTCAACGCCTGTTGTTTTTCTTATCCCTAGATTGCCCCATTTGTAAGAGTTTAATACCTGTCGTTCGTTCGGTTTGTGCATCGGAACAGGCAGAATTGTTGCTCATTAGTGATGGCGCCGAAATTGAAGATCACCGTAGCTTTGCTGAACAATGCGATTTAGCGCTATATCGCTATGTACGGTCCGAGGCTGTGGGTATGCAATATGCTGTCGGTAAACTGCCTTACGCGGTTTTACTAACCCCTAGTGGCGTCGTCGCAAGTCTTGGTATCGTTAACAATCGTGAGCACTTAGAAAGTTTGTTTGTTGCCAAAGAAGCCGGTGTTGGCACGGTGCAGCAATACGTACAAGAACTTGGCCAAGACGCTCAGTAGTCCTGTCAAATACGTGCAACCGGTGCNGTCGGCATTGCCCAACGCCATGGATGTTATTGCCGGCAAAGCCATTCCCGACGCCAGTCAGCCGTGTTAACAGCAGCAACTGGAGTTATCTACGACAAAGCGTGTCTTTAATGTTGACAGCGATAGATCCGCGCGAGTACAAAGTCGCAATGCAATAAGGCTCTGGAGTGCCTTGTTCTGCAACGGCACTTCTCTGTCTTTTGGTGGTGACGAATATCACTGACAGTTTATTGTTAAGGAAAGCACTTGAAGAAGGGTGTTAAGAAGAGCAAGAAGCAAAGTGTAGAAGCGGCTGAAGCGGTATCAGCCCAGGATGCTGCCGACACCGAATCAGAAGAGGAGTCTTTTGCAGAGGCCGACGCTGATGAGTCAGTGGCAGTGGACCTCGGTGATGTCGATATCGATGACGGTGACCCTGAGCACATTGAAGACGCTGAACAAGAACTTCTCGCCGAAATGGGTGACGAAAAGTCATCCGCCCGCACGTTAGCGATCCGCAGGGCATTGGAAGAACGAAACGAACGCCGACGCATGGCTGAGGATCTCGACTATTTGGACTTCGACGACTAGACCAGTACCGGCGCTTCGCGATCTGGTCTTAGTGGGCGGAGGTCATAGCCATGTTCAAGTGGTCAAGTATTTCGATATGCATCCGGCGCCCGGGGTGCGAGTCACGCTAATCTCCGAACAGGCTATCGCAGCTTACTCTGGCATGTTGCCCGGGTGTTTAGCAGGTCAATACCAAGCCGACGATATACACATTAAGCTGATGCCGTTGTGCGCGCATGCTGGAGTGCGCTTTATTCAAGCTCAAGTCAGCGGCTTAGACTTACACAACAACAGAATAGTGTTCGATGACCGGCCGCCCATCGCCTTTGATGTGCTGTCCATCAACTGTGGTGCTCAGCCCAGGGTGGTGCCGGAGCTGGGTATTGCGGTTAAGCCCATTAGCGATTTTCTGCCGATCTGGCACCAAGCGCTAGCGAGCATAAAGAATAGCGGCAACGTAGCAACAACGCTGAGTGTGGTCGGCGCTGGGGCGGGTGGAGTAGAAATTGCATTGGCGAGTAGGGCTGCGTTACCCGATCAGGTGGCTATTCGACTCTATGGGCCGCAATTGTTAAAAGACCATAGTCCCGCGGCACGTCGACAAGTGCGCAAAGTGTTGGCGGAAAAGCGTATCGAGCACATCGGCGAACGCTATCAACCAGAGGATAAGCAACCACCAGAGCGACATGTCTTTTGGGTAACGGAAGTTAAAGCGCCTGGGTGGGTGGCCGGTTCGGGCTTAGATGTGGACGACCAAGGATTTGTGCGAGTGGATGAGTGCTTGCGCAGTATCTCTAACGACAATGTATTTGCTGCCGGTGATATCGCCCATTTGATGAGCCAGCAACGACCTAAGGCCGGAGTGTATGCAGTGCGCGCGGGCCCAGTGCTTGCGCGTAATTTAGGTCATGCAGCGCAAGGATTAGCACTACATGGCCGCAAACATCGCTATGTCGCTCAGCGTAGTCATTTGAATCTGATCAATTGTGCAGACGGCACCGCGATAGCGTCGCGTGGGTGGTGGGCAAGCCGCAATCGACTTTGGTGGTGGCTAAAGGATCGCATTGATCGGGCCTTCATTGCTCGATTTAACGAATTAGCTGTCATGCCAGACACGCCGATGACGGTCAGTGCTGCGCTGTCAGCAGATTTGCCAGATGAGACGATGCGATGCGGTGGTTGTGGTGCGAAGGTTGCCGCTCAGCCGTTGCGGCGAGTACTGGCTCGATTACCCAAACAAGAGGCGGCATATGTCAGCTTAGGCATCGGCGATGACGCAGCTCAGATCGTTAATCAAAGCGACCAGACCTTACTCAGTGTTGATGGCTTCCGCGCAATGATTGATGACCCTTACCGTTTCGGACGCATTGCTGCTCATCATAGCCTCAACGATATCTATGCCATGGCTGCGCAACCCACAGCAGCATTAGCGTTTGTTACGTTGCCGCTGATGGCCACACATTTGATGGAAGAGGAATTGTTTCAGGTGCTCAGCGGTGCTGTCAGCGTACTCAATGCAGCTGGTGCGCCGCTGGTGGGGGGGCATTCTGCCGAGGGTGCGGAGCTTAGCATCGCCCTAACGGTTACCGGTAGCGGTTCGACGCAAGCGTTGACCAAGGGTCGTGCGCGTCAGGGTGATGTTTTGATACTGACTAAAGCCTTGGGTACCGGTGTGTTACTGGCTGCAGCGATGCGTGGTAATGGAAATGGCGATTCTCTTACATCCTGTGTCGCGTCCATGGATCAAAGTAACGCCACAGCGGTAACTGTTTTACAACAGCATGGTGCGCGCGCGTTGACTGACATCACCGGTTTTGGGTTTTTAGGGCATTTGGGGGAAATGCTGCGCGCCTCAGAGTTGGGCGTGTCGTTGAACTACGCGGCCATTGCCAGGTTACCCGGTGCTGCAGCGGCCTTGGCTGCTGGGGTGCGCAGCTCGCTCCATCGAGCCAATGAGT
>NHET02000106.1 GCA_002170355.2 Gammaproteobacteria bacterium TMED92 | reverse complement strand
GCCGATCTAATTCAAGAAGGCAATGTTGGACTGATGAAAGCGGTCAAGCGGTTTGATCCTTCTGTGGGGGTGCGATTGATCTCCTTTGCTGTGCACTGGATCAAAGCGGAGATGCACGAATATATCTTGCGCAACTGGCGCATCGTTAAAGTAGCCACTACCAAAGCGCAACGTAAACTGTTCTTTAACTTGCGTGGCGCTAAACGCTCATTGTCGTGGTTGAGCGCTGAAGAAACCAAGGCAATTGCTCAAGACTTAGGCGTCAGCACAGAGGAAGTGAATCGCATGGAAGGCCGCTTGAGCGCCAGCGATATGGCTTTCGACGGTTATGCAACGGATGACGATAGCGTGTCCGCACCAGTTCATTTTTTGGCTTCAGCAGCACCAGACCCTGCAGATTTGGTTGCTGATGCAGATTCCCAACGTGATGTAAGTTTGCGGCTTAGCGAAGGGCTGGCAAAGTTAGACGAGCGCAGTCGAGACATTTTGCAACAGCGCTGGTTGAGCGACGCTAAATCTACCTTGCATGAATTGGCTGCTGAGTATGGTGTCTCTGCAGAGCGTATCCGGCAGCTTGAAAAAAACGCCATGAAAAAGCTCAAGCTCGCCATCGCAGAGTGATGTGCACGCTAACCCGCTGTCGCTAAGCAGCATTCCACAGTGACGGCGAAGGTATTACTGGCTTTGGGAGGCCTATATGGCCTCCTCGGCGTTTTGCTTGGCGCGTTTGGCGCCCATGGGTTGCGCGATCGGCTCGACCCCAGCCAGCTCAGCAGCTGGCAAACCGCAGTCCAATATCAACTGTTTCACGCGCTCGCACTCATCCTAGTCACTGTTTGGTTTCTGCATACCGGAAGCAACGCGCTGCGGTACGCAGGCGGTCTGTTCGCTTTGGGAGTCTTGCTATTTAGTGGCAGCATCTATTTGTTGGTGCTGGGCGCGTCCAGTTGGCTGGGGCCGATTACCCCGCTGGGTGGGCTGACCTTAATGGCTGGCTGGGCGTGCGTTATTTATGCCGGTTTGTCCACGCAGCAATAAGCGCAACAATGACCAGTGACGCAAACCAAGCGCCTGACGGTTGGCAAAACGCTTTCAGCTATATCCGCCGCCGCGGGCGCTTCACCCAGGCTCAAGCCAGAGCATACGAAAACCTTACTACTCGCTATCGAGTTGCTGCTGCAGACTGCAGTCATCGTAGCGAGCCCGTTGGTCTGGAAATTGGTTTTGGCATGGGCGCGCAACTGCTGGCTTGGGCTGAACAATGTCCGGATTGGTATTTGTGTGGCGTAGAGTTGTATCAGCCTGGAATCGGTGCGATGTTGACGCGCCTGCACCGTCGGCAATTGTCGAATGTAGGTTTGATCGATCTACCTGCCCAACAAGTTATAGCTGCCATGGCTGCAGACACCTTGAGCGAGGTGAGGATTTTTTTCCCAGATCCGTGGCCTAAGAAACGCCATTTCAAACGCCGCCTTGTTGAGCAGGAATTCCTTGAGCGCCTGTATGCCGTATTGAAAGATGATGCGGTGGTCCGCTTGGCCACAGACTGGGCGCCCTATGGTGAGTGGATGGTTGAACAGTTCGCAATGGTGCCAGGGTTCAAGCTAGTCGAGGACCAAACTCGTCGCGGATACGCTGAAGACACCGATACGATTCGCGGCACCACAAAATTTGAAGCGCGCGGCGAGCGCCTCGGTCACAATATTCGCGATTTGGTATACGTAAAATAAATATGCTCACATGAAGTGTTGCAGCACTGAATCAAGGTAACGAATACCCTTAGCAGTAGGTGCGCAGCGCCATTCTTGCAGTAAATCCTGCGCGACCAAGCGATCCCAAATAACTTCAATAGAGGCGCGCGGCAGTCCAGTGCGTTGCTCAAAAATCTTCCAGTCGACGCCGTCCACGAGGCGCAGAGCGTTCATCATGAATTCCAAAGTAATGTCCTCGGTGGCAACGTCATATAGCTCTGTGGCTTCGGGTTTATTCAAATACAGTCGAGGCTGGCTGGCTTTCTTACTCCGAGTGAGTGAAAACGAACTGCTCTGTACAGCCGCGCGCTTGCCATGGGCGCCTGCGCCCAGCCCGACGTAATCGCCGAATTGCCAATAGTTGAGATTATGCTGACAACGTTTATCTACTTTTGCAAAAGCGGAGATTTCGTAGCGTTCGAAGCCTGCTAAGGCGAGTCTCTCGAGTCCAGCCTGCTCTGTGTCGTAGATGGTTTGTTCTATTGGCAGAATTGGTGTTCGCTTCGCAAATTCTGTTTTTGGCTCAATGGTCAGTTGATACCAAGAGATGTGCTCTGGCCCGAGTTCAATAGCTTTTTCCAAGTCATCCATGGCNGCGGCGAGGCTTTGGTCGGGTAGTCCCCACATTAGATCCAGATTGATATTGGTAAAACCTGCAGCGCGCGCATTACTAAATGCGTTAGTAATTTCGCGACTTTGATGGATTCGTCCGAGTACCTCTAGTTGGTGGTTGTTGAAGGATTGTGCGCCAATGGATAGACGATTTACCCCCGCAGCAAAGTAGTCATGAAAACTCATGTGCTCTTGGGTGCCAGGGTTAACCTCGAGGGTGATCTCTGCGTCTCTATCAACAGGCAGTGCATCGAGCAATTGAGCGACGTGCTGTGGAGGAAACAAGCTGGGTGTGCCGCCGCCGAAAAAAACGCTGCTGAAATGATCCTCGCTGCGACGTTGCGATGCCCAATCCGTCTCTAGCGCATAAAGATACGCCTGCTGGTCTACGTCACTCTTAAGTGGGTGAGAGTTGAAATCGCAGTATGGACACTTCTTCACACACCATGGGTAGTGGATATACAGCCCTAGGGGTTCGACCACGACGCTAGGCGTTGTCTTGCAGTTGCGACAGCAGCGCCCGGCATGCGCGACCGCGGTGGCTCAACTGATTTTTCGCTGCAGCTGGCAATTGAGCCGCGCTGGCGTTCTCGCTGGGCAGGTAGAATAGTGGGTCATAACCAAATCCCCCGGCGCCTTGGGGCTGCCGAAGAATCTCGCCATCCCAGCGACCGAACGCAATCTTGGGCGTTGGGTCGGTAGCGTGTTGCAAAAAAACCAAGCAGCAAAAAAAGTGAGCGCGACGATCGTCAAGCTCGGCCATTTGGTCAAGCAATTTGCTGTTATTTGACGCATCGTTGGCTTGATCCCCTGCGTATCGGGCGGAGAAAACGCCGGGCTCGCCGTTTAATCCTGGCACCACGAGACCACTGTCGTCAGCAATAGCCGCTAGCCCGGTGGCTAGGGCCGCAGCTCGAGCTTTAATCAAAGCATTTTCTACAAAGCTAGTTGCAGTTTCTGCGGCGCCTTCGAGGCCAAAGTCTTTAAGGCTTGTTAGCTCGAAACCAACGGGTCTGAGCAACTGTTGCATTTCGGCAACCTTGCCGGCATTGCCGCTGGCAAAGATCACTTGCATCAGCGCGCCCAATACATCTTTTGATTGAATTTAATTTGATCTTGTCGGCCGTTCTGCAAACGCACTTGGATTTCTAAGCGATGCATTTCCTCGTCAGAGTGCAATAATTCCGCAAGATAGTAGATGGCAGCGCCTTCCTGCACCTGTCGAAAGTCAAAATTTTGTCTCTGCCCAAGTAGGTTACTGCTGCTGCCGGTGATGGTTGCTGTGACAGCGTTGTTGTCAGCATCTAGCACCGCCACGTTGATAAGCGCGCGGTTTTTCGCGCGCGTGACTTTGTACTGTGCCGCAACATCGGTTTCGAGAAAGGTGGTTGGAATCACAATGTAGTGCACTTCATGGCCGGCAAATCGATGCACTTGCTCCGCATAGCTATTGGTGCAAAGCAGCAACAGCGCGATAAAAAATATGCCTCGCGCTGAGGTACAGGCGGACAAAAAGGGCATGCGCTCTAGATTCTGCATCAGGTTGTACTTCCAAGGTGATAAAAGCCATAACTGCCAAAAAGGTTTGGGGCTAAGTTGATGAATGACCGCTCGTCATGTTGCTGATTAACTACTCGCCGCTGGATAACGCGCATGTGTAAATCTGCACAAAGAGACTCAAAGTCACTGAACGTACAGAGGTGAATGTTTGGGGTATCGAACCAACGATGAGGCAGATGCTCGGAAACAGGCATCTTGCCCTGGCCTGCGAGTTGTAGGCGGCACCGCCAATGGCCAAAGTTGGGGAACGTCACAACGCACTCGCGGCCAACCCGAAGCATTTCTTTAAGTAGGCCACGCGGCTCTTTAACGGATTGAATTGTTTCGGTCATGATAACCATATCGAAGGCGTTGTCTTCAAAATTACCTAAGCCCCGGTCTAGGTCCTGTTCAATCACGTTGACCCCCCGGGCCAGACAGATGCGTATGTTGTCTTCGTCTTTGTCGAGGCCGTAGCCAATTACGCTCTTTTCCCGTTGCAGGTTATCCAGCAACTCACCTTCTCCGCAACCGAGATCGAGTACGCGGGTATGCGGCTGAATAAGATTAGCAACGAGCTGAAGATCGGGGCGCATGGTTTAGGGACCCTTATGCCGGACGGTGACGTTGTATGCGTGGTCAAGATAAGCGCGTAAAGCGCTGGTGTATCGATCAATGGGTAGTAAGAAGGAATCGTGGCCGTGCTCGGAATCTATGACCGTGGATGCCACATCTTTTCCTGCGGCAATAAGAGCGTCGACAATTTCTTTTGAACGCTCTGGCGAAAAGCGCCAATCGGTGGTGAACGACATGACAAGAAAGCGTGCTTGGGCTTGCTCAAAAGCGGCGACCAAATCACCGCTGGTTTCTCGTGCGGGGTCAAAAAAGTCCAATGCTCGGGTCATCAGCAAATAGGTATTGGCGTCGAACCGCTGGGTAAACGACCGACCTTGGTGGTGCAGATAACTTTCGACTTGAAACTCCACGTCACCGGCGTTGTCTATGTCGCCGGATTTGAGTTCCCGGCCAAAGCGGTTGGCCATGCCGTCATCGGACAAATAGGTTACGTGGCCGATCATGCGAGCGAGCATCAGTCCACGATCAGGGTTTGTGTCCTCGATTCTGTAGTTACCGGCGCGATAGTCGGGATCTGTTGTTATCGCTTGTCGTGCAATTTCATTAAAAGCGATGTTCTGGGCGGTAAGCTTTGCCGCCGTTGCGATCAACACGGCATTGTGGACTCGTTGCGGGAAATCGATGCTCCATTGTAGCGCCTGCATGCCACCCAAGCTGCCGCCAACAACCGCCAAAAAATGATCAATGTTTAGATGGTTGGCTAACAGCGCTTGGCTAGCGACCCAGTCCTTTACCACCACTTGTGGAAACTCAGGGCCGTAGGGCTGGCCAGTATCAGGGTTGGTGGATCGCGGCCCAGTACTGCCGTGACATCCACCAAGATTGTTCACGCTGACAACAAATAACTTGTTGGTATCCATAGCTTTGCCGGGGCCAATGCAGTGCTCCCACCATCCTGGTTTTCGATCGCCCTGGTGATAACCGGCGGCGTGATGGTGTCCAGACAGCGCGTGGCAGATCAGCACGGCATTGCTTTTTGCCTGGTTCAATTCTCCGTAGGTCTCGTAGACCAAGTCGAAGCTCGGTAATACCGTACCGTTTTGCAAAGCGAACGGTTGCTTATACTGAAATAGCAGTGGGCTAACGAGGCCGACGGAAGTTGCGTCAGGTGCTGTCATAGCGACAGAGATAATGTCCGTAAGGTGTCTTGCAGCAGTGACAACACGATGAGCGCAACCAGTGGTGAAAAATCCAATGGACCCATGGTTGGCAGCAGATTTCTTAGCGGCGCCATAATCGGATTCAGTAGCTGATCCAGCAGGCTGATGACCGGATGATAAGAGCCTTGATTGATGAAACTCACCACCACTATGACCAAAATCGACCACCAATAGAATTGCACCCAAACTAAGCCGGTACGCACTGCTCCAACGGCAACGGCTTGCACTGGGTCAGCGTTCCCGAGCGTCACCACGTAAACGAACAATACGCCCATGGCCCAGGCCAACAGCAACGATGCTAGATCCCAGCGCCCCAGGTTAGGTAACAGTTTTCGCAGTGGCCGGGCCAGCAGGTCACTGCCTTTGACTACCGCCTGACTCAGTGGGTTGAAGCGATCGGCATCAACCGCTTGTAATAAAAATCTCAGCAAAAACAGCAAAGTTAGCAGGCGTAGTGCAAGGTCGATAAACGCATACAAAGTTTGTCCGATCATGTTTTACCAAATTCCTCGGCTAGTTCTGTTGAGCGATGATGTGCTGCCCTCAGGGCTGAGGCGATGGCATCGGGCACCGCGTGTTGTAACAGCGTATTTAAAGCAGCCTCGGTGGTGCCAGCAGGCGATGTGACGTTTTCGCGCAGGGTTGCGACCGGTTCTACCGACTGTTGCGCCATCAATGCCGCGCCATAAGCGGTTTGCAGCGTCAGATCGGTACTAGTCTGGATGTCGAGACCGAGTTCGACGCCAGCGTTGATCATATGCTCCATAAGAAGAAAGAAATACGCCGGGCCGCTACCCGAAACCGCCGTTACGGCATCAAGCTGTTCCTCATTGGCCACCCAGACCACTTTACCTGCTGCCTGCAGCACGCGCTCGGCAGCTTCAAGGTGTTTGTCATTTACCGCTTGATTAGCGAACAGTGCGGTCATACCAGCACCGACGAGTGCGGGCGTGTTAGGCATGCAGCGCACAATGGGCTGATTGATGGGCAGCCAAGACTCCAGGCTTGCTACAGTAATGCCGGCCGCAACCGATACAATTAGCTGGGTTGCGTTGACGCCAGACAGCGACTGCACGACGCTGGCGGCGATCTGGGGTTTGACCGCCAGCACAACAATTGCAGCCTGCTTGATAGCCAAATCGTTTTGCTGAAAAACGCTAATGCCGAGACTCTCTGCTGCAGCGCGTTGCTCTTGACTTGGGTCAGCAGCCACAATTGCGGATGCCTGCATGCCGCTGTCCAATAAGCCTCGAATGAGGCTCATGGCCATATTGCCTGCGCCGATAAAAGCGATGCTCAAAGTCTGTCTCCTAGCTATTCCGCGCCCCGAATAGATCTGTGCCGACCCGAATCATGGTGGCGCCAGCATTGATTGCGTCCTCAAGGTCTGCGCTCATGCCCATGGACAGTGTGTCCCATTGGCTAAGATCGCTCGCAAATTGCCGTCCAAGTTCTAAATGTAATTGTGCCACGGAATCATAGCCTGCCCTAGAATCAGTGGACTTGGCGAGAATGGTCATCAGACCTCTGGGTACAAGATTAGGCAGCGACAGCAGTTGCTCGAGAAGCTCGGCTGCGCCTACTCGATCAACGCCACCTTTATTTGCATCCGCGTCTAAATTGACCTGAATCAGTACGTTCAGCGGATCAGGCTTGGAGTGCAGGCGGTTAAGCCGTGTTGCTATTTTTGGCCGGTCCAAGGTTTGTACCCAAGAAAACTCGTCAGTAATTAATTTGCACTTATTGGATTGAATGCGGCCAATGAAATGCCAGTGCAAATCGTATTGCTGCAACTGTTGGGTTTTCTCCACAGCCTCTTGTAAATAGTTTTCGCCGAATTGGACAAGACCCAACGTGATGGCCTGGGTGATCACATCGACGGACTTGGTTTTGCTTACGGCGAGCAATTCGATGTCCCGAGGGTCGCGATTCGATGCAACACATGCGGTGAGTATGCGATCTAAAAGCCGGTTGTAGTTGTCTTCAATATTGGACATGGGGCGATTTCTAAAGGCGTCTTCTCCGCAAAAGGGGGGCGATTTGCTTACCGATAACCGCCTTGATGTCTGCTAGCGGGGAGCACCTTAAGACACTAGGGTTAAGGTTGTCGAATTGATGTGATGAGTCGGTGCCTAATTGGTTGGAACTTCTGAGACTTGCAGTGGCCACTCAAGCCTCTGATGTCTTTCTATCCTCGGGCTGCTCGCCAAAGATGCGTGTACGAGGCGAGTTACAGCAACTCGCTAAATCCGAAGTGTTGACCGACGCATATTTAGCGGACGTTTTGGATTGCATGTTAAGTGAGCAACAGCGGCAACAGTTGCAGGCAGCATTGGACATCGACTTGGATTTTCAACATGAACAAATTGGTCGTTTTCGGGTGCATGTTTTCCAGCATCGGCTCGGCGTCGGCCTAGTGCTGCGGGTCGTCCCGCTGAAACCACCAAGGCTCGAGCAACTGGCGGGTCAGGATCCGTTGGCGTTGACCATGTTAAACGCATTAGCCCACCATACTGCGGGCTTGGCGTTGTTTGTTGGCAGCACCGGTAGCGGCAAAAGCTCTACTCAAGCCGCAGTAGTAGACGCTTTGAACAGAGATGGCCGACGGCACATCGTCTGCATCGAAGACCCCATAGAATACGTTCATCACAACACCACAGGATTGATCCACCAGCGGCAAGTAGGTACCCACGTTAGCGGCTTCGAACAGGCATTGCGGGCGGCGCTGCGAGAAGCCCCCGATGTCATCGCCTTAGGCGAGTTGCGCGACGCCACGACCATTCAACTGGCTTTGGAGGCGGCAGAAACCGGGCATCTAGTGCTTGCTACTTGTCATGCTTCGAGCGCAGTGCACAGCGTAACGCGGCTGTTAGAAGGTGTGCCGCCCGGTCA
>NHET02000071.1 GCA_002170355.2 Gammaproteobacteria bacterium TMED92 | reverse complement strand
GAGGCTTGTGCGGCTGGCGAGCGGGCAGGACTGTATTACACCTGCATAAACTCGTTTCTCACCGCCGATGAAGTGGCGTACATCATCCAAAACTCCGAGTCGCAAATACTGATCACCAGCGCCGCCAAACAAGACGTGGCTTTGGCTGCCGCCGAACTGTGCAAAGAGCTAAAGCTGGTGCTGGTGGTTGACAGTAACCCGGCGACCATGACCGCGATCTGCCGAGACTACGCCCAAGCTTGCGCTGAGCATTCGGCCGCACCAATCAGCGACGAGCAGTTGGGCACATCTATGCTGTATTCGTCAGGTACTACGGGGCGTCCAAAAGGCATAATTCGCCCCTTACCCGTCCAGTCGCCAGCGGACCCATTGCCAATCTTTCAATTCCTCAGCCAACTCTGGGGTTATGAGGAAGACATGGTGTATTTGTCACCTGCGCCGTTGTATCACTCGGCACCTCAGGCTGCGGTCAATTTGACCCAACGCATTGGTGGCACCGTGATCATTATGGAGCGCTTCGACGCCTTGGAATATCTAGCGCTGGTAGAACGCTACCAGGTCACGCACTCGCAATTGGTGCCAACCATGTTTAGCCGCATGCTGAAACTAACAGAGGCAGACCGCAACCGTTATGATCTCTCGTCACTGCGCATTGCCGTACATGCTGCGGCACCCTGCCCCGTGATGGTGAAACAACAAATGATTGATTGGTGGGGTCCGATCATTCATGAATATTACGGCGCAACCGAAGGCCTTGGCTTTGCCGCATGCAACAGTGAAGAATGGCTCACACACAAAGGTACTGTTGGCAAAGTCGTGCTCGGCGAACTGGCGATACTCGACGACGACATGCAGCCATTACCCCTGGGAGAACCAGGCACGCTGTGGTTCAAAACCGCCAGCGAATTTAGCTACCACAACGATCCTGAAAAAACCGCAGAGTCAACATCGAGTGACGGCAGCATGACCACCGTCGGCGATGTTGGCTTTGTGGACGCTGACGGCTTCTTGTATCTGACAGACAGAAAAACGTTCATGATCATCTCCGGCGGCGTCAACATATATCCTCAAGAATGCGAAGATTTATTGATATCCCATGCAAAGGTAGAAGACGCCGCAGTATTCGGCGTACCAAACACAGATCTGGGAGAAGAAGTTAAAGCTGTCATACAGCCGGTGCCAGATGTACCCGGCGACGAAAAACTGACTGAAGAGTTACTCGGTTATTTGAGTGAACACTTATCGCGGCAAAAGATACCTCGCTCTGTGGACTATATTGACGAGATGCCAAGATTACCGACAGGCAAGCTGTATAAGCGACTGTTGCGAGATAAGTATTGGGGCGATGGCGCGTCGCGCATTGTCTAAACACCTTGGCAGCGACCAGCCGGTTCGCAGGAGGTTTAGATTGTTCTGCGCAGGGCGATGGCGCGTCGCGCATTGTCTAAACGCCTTATTATCGACCAACTGGTTCGTAGGGGATTTAGAATGATATTCATAGCGACCGACTAACTCGGCCAAACAACCATTGATAAACGACAACTTTAGANGACGCAAAGGANAGGACAATGACAGGCAAACAACCCGGTAGGCTCGGAAATCCAGAAGAAACGTTAGTTAGCGACCCGCGAACTGACCCGCGAATCGCTCAGACAATGGCCATGCTCGGTGAGTTCGCTCCGGGCGNTGGCGCCATCAATACNGANGCCAGCTACGCNGAAGCTTTGCAGTACTGCGCCGCNTTCGAACAGGCTGCGGCACTGTCACATCCCATTGATTGGCAGGCCATGCCCGAGTTTCCTGCCGTTGCCAGCAGCGAGACGAAGATCACGGGCNTGGACGGCAATGACATTACCTTGTTCATTGATCAACCACGAGAACGCACGGGCGCACTACCCTGTCTGGTGCATACCCACGGTGGCGGCATGGTACTGATGACAGCCGCTGATCCCGTATTTGTGCGCTGGCGCAAAACTCTAGCCGCCATGGGCATGGTAGTTATTGGAGTAGAGTTTCGTAATGGCGGCGGCAAACTCGGCAGCCATCCTTTTCCAGCTGGACTCAACGACTGTGCCAGCGCTGTGCAGTGGACCCACGCTCAACGCTCAGAACTGGGCATTTCCAGCATCACTATTTCTGGCGAATCTGGAGGCGGCAATTTATCCATCGCCACAACCATCAAAGCCAAGCGAGAGGGCTGGATGGATCAAATCGACAGCGTCTATGCGTTTTGTCCTTACATCTCTGGAGCCTACCAAGAACAACCCGCTGAGCTACCGTCCTTGCAAGAAAACGACGGCTATTTGCTCGCCGGCAGCAGTATGCAAATTATGGTTAAGGTTTACGATCCGGACGCAAAGCACGCACACAACCCTCTCGCGTGGCCACTGCAGGCGAGTNTCGACGATCTAAAAGGGCTACCGCCCCACGTCGTGTCCGTAAACGAACTGGATCCGCTAAGGGACGAAGGCGTCGCCTTTGTGCGCAAGCTGCAAGCTGCCGGTGTATCAGTNGTGGGTCGAGTGGTGCTGGGTACCAGCCATGCTGGCGACGTATCCATGCCAGAAGTTGTGCCCGACATCTACCAAGAGAGCGCTCGCAACGTTTACAGCTTCGCAACATCTAACCACGCCGGCTAAGCGGAGATTTCTTTATGACCCACGCTATCGTTGAGATCAGAGACTACACCATCGATAACGAATGGCTCGAACCATACCGAGAATGGGCTACAACTATGGCGGTGCCGTGGCTACGTGAACATCTCGACTTAATAGATTTTTGGATGGACTGTGGCTTTGCAGCCGAAGTCACTGGCACCAACCCCATACAACCCACAAACGGTCAAGCCAATGTATGCTGGATTATTCGTTGGCCCAACAAGGCCGTTCGCGACGAACAATTCGGCACCATCATGTCCCATCCTGAGTGGCGAGATATATGGGCGGAACACCCAAACAGCGACGCGTATTTGCAAATGAATGTGCGATTTATGCANCGCGTGGACTAAGGAGTTGGCGTTGGCCTATGACATTTCCCTACCTATCAGTAACCACATGTGGCACTACCAACCAGGTTGGGAAAACACCATCCATGCAATTACAGATACCACAAAGGGCGACAGTGGGAGCGTCTATCGCTTCAATTTATGTTCCCACACTGGCACCTACATAGAGACCGCGAGNCACAAACTCAGCAACGGCCCAAGCCTCAACGATTTACCCATCCACGTATTTACTCGCCAGCCAACATTGGTCGTACACGTTAAGCCAAACTGCGACGGCTGCATCACGCTGGCAGCATTCGAGACGGCGCTTGGCAGCTTTTCCGACACTCTACCCGCCAATGTTATTGTCGCTTGCGACTGGGGCCAAAAGCATACCGCAACTAACTATTTGTCCGACGCCCCGTGGTTTCAGCAAGAGTTGACCTCGCACTTAGCAACACTGCCATTGCACATATTAGGTGTAGACACACCGATCATTGACCACCAACAACAGCCTTATGACGCTGTTCGAGAGCTTTTTGAGAAAAATAATTCCTTACTTTTACTCGCACCCTTGAATTTGCCAACCGCTTTAGTAAGCGGCCTGTACGAACTGGATTGCGCCCCATTATCCATACCAGGCGTCAGTGCAGCGCCCTGCAGAGCAGTGTTAACTGCAGAATCGCAAAACTCCGCGATCAGACCATTGCCGAAATGATCACCAGTTCAGATCTNTAGGCGAGGTAAAACAATATTATGGNAAACAGTGTTAGCTACTATCACTGCCCACAAGCAGAATACGACCGGGAGTAACGCCGTGGTTCGCCTTACCGATTTACCAGACTACGAGCGCGAGCACNTGCTCGCAAAAAGCGACCCGCCATTAGGGCCTGCCGCTTGGGTTCCGCAACGCAAGCCAATGTCAGCTATGCGTATTGCCTTGATCACTACCGCGGGTTTGCACTTTCGCGATGACCCGCTGTTCGATTTTACCGACGCCACCTTTCGTCCTATATCCAATCACGAAGACGCAAGCGATCTAGTGATGTCGCATAGCTCAGTCAACTTTGATCGATCCGGTTTCGCCGAAGACGTCAACCTGGTTTACCCGATTGATCGTTTTAAGGAACTGGTCGCACACGGCACTATCGGTAGCTTGGCAGATGTACATTACAGCTTCATGGGCGCTGGGCTACCACCCAAACATTATCAAAACAGCGCATCGCAGCTGGCAGGCATGTTGAAACAAGATCGCGTAGATGCAGTTTTTCTGACGCCTGTGTGACCAAATTGCACCCGCGCCGTGTGCGCGATCAGCTATTANTTAGAGTGCCATGGCGTTATGACAACGGGCATTAGCTTGGTGCGTGAAAACGCCGCCAGCATGGCACCACCGAGATCACTATGGGTNCCGTTTCCACTCGGCAGACCATTAGGGGTACCCAATGACCCAGAATTTCAGCACCGAGTCGTCGCTGCAGCACTAGATTTGTTGACCCGCGAGCACGGCCCGATCCTACAGGACTATACCGAGGAGGCGCCGCAACATAGCACCGAGACAGCGCTTGCCTGCCCAGTAAATTTTGCGCAACCCGAGGGCGACACGGCATCCTGGAAAGCGCGCTTAACAGCAGAGCTAAAAGCCCTGAAACCATGGCACGACTTAAGTAAACGACGCCGCCAAGGCCGCACGCTTACCGGTCTCACGAAAANTTCAATCGACACCATCATCGATGAGCTGGCCGCGCATCTGGACACCGGCNCACTGCCAATTGACGAATTGACCCACTTCAAACGCGTTACTGAAGACGCCAAAGCGTTTTATCTCGAAGCGATGACCGCACAGCCCGGCGAGGCAGATCCAGACTCTCTGCATAACCTGTTCTGGACCAACACTGCTTTGGCGGATGCCTTAGTATTATTATCAGAGCAGGTGAGTTCGACACCAGGACTCGAACAGTTCGCGCGAATTTTAGTACCGCGTAGTGCNGTGGTTGCTCGCGCCACCANCNCGCCGANTAATTAACGACGCAACACAGCCTAAGTAGGAGATCGGGGATGAGGATCACACCAATTGTTGAGGAGCATTTTGTAGCCGACGTTGAAGATGTTGATCTTTTGCATCTTAGCGAACAGGACTTTGACGAGATCTATCAGGCATGGCTGCAATTCGGTGTGTTGCGGTTTCGCAATCAACCCCTAGACGACAGCGGATTACAGAAATTTAGCGCCCGCTTTGGCCCGCTAGAGGAGATGCCTCTGGGTCGCATGTCCGAGCAGGAGCGTAAAAAAATCGCCAACATTTACGTTGCGGTGTTATCGAACATCCGCGTAAACGGTAAAGCTATTGGCGGACTAGGCAATGCCGAGGCTTCGTGGCACTCAGACATGACTTATGTCGACACCCCACCACCCGCGAGCGTGCTGTTGGGCGTTGAGATTCCAGCCGCCGGCGGTGACACCTATTTTTCTGACCAAAATGCCGCCTATGCCGAATTGCCTAACGCTTTACGCCAACGCGTTCGGCACCTGACNATAAAGCATAATGCCGCACACACTAGCATCGGCAGCCTGCGACCGGGCTACCAAGCCTTCGATGATCCTAGAGAGGCCCCTGGCAGCGTACACCCAATTGTTCGCAGCCATGAGGAAACTGGCACAAACGCCCTGTATCTGGGGCGTCGCGAATGGGCTTATATCCCGGGTTTATCGCTGGCCGAGAGTGAAGCGCTGCTCGATGAGCTATGGTCTTACGCCGCTTATCCGCAGCATGTTTGGCAACAACAATGGCAACCTAACGATGTGGTCATCTGGGACAATCGACGTGTGCTGCATCGTCGGGACGACTTCGACAACAATGCACGCCGGCTAATGAAACGCTGCCAAGTGCTCGCCCGCTCGACCAACCCGTAGCCCGCGAGACCAAAGATGCATTGGTCGAGGCTGTGCGTCGCCAATCAGCGGCGAATACCGACAAGCGTATTCAGGACGACTAGCCTGTAATCCAGCCAATACCGTCGCGACCTCTGCTACTCCTTGTTCACCCACAAGTTACCTTAGTCCGTCGGACACAGCAGCTTCATTGGCGTCAGCATCTNNGGNATCGGACGGCGGCAGCCAGAGCGCGACGCCGGCGAGGTAGGCGATTTGCAAAATCCTATCCACNNCAAAAGCCACGCTACTAAAACTATCTAACAACGCCGGGTTGCTACTAATGTCGCTGTTCACACTAGGTAGAATCCAGCGCAGCAGCGGCTCTACTGCAAANGCCATTACCATTGTGTTAGGCGCTACAGCTTTATGCTCCGGAGTAATTATCCGCTCGCTTTGCGGCGGTTGCATCATGGGCTANACCTTTCGATTCTCGCGACCTGAAAAATTTTGACTAAGTCATATTCGTTGTTCGCTGTGGGACGCTCCCCGACGCTTGCTTACGTATACCAGCACCGGAACTAACACCACCAGCCAGGGCAGGCTAAACACTAAAACACCATTCCAGCCCATTGTCGCCAACAGCGCACCGGCGCCCAAAGAGCCCGTCGCCTGCAAACCGAAAATCAAAAAATCATTCGCGGCCTGAACNTTGTAGCGTTCTGCCGTTCGATACGATTGGGTCAACAAAGTAGTGCCGCCGAGGAACAGAAAATTCCAGCCGACTCCTAGCAATACCATGGATCCGAAATAATGTTGTAAATCGGGTTGACCCCACCCAACCACAACGCATAGCAGCATGATTAAAAAACCAGCCTGAATAACTCGCATGACACCAAAGCGCATCACCAAGAAGCCGCTAAAAAACGAGGGTATGTACATGGCAAGAATGTGGCTCTGCACCACCCAAGTGGTTTCATCCAGAGAATACCGGTCGATCTCATGCATGCTGACCGGTGTCGCCGTCATGATCAGACTCATGATCGCGTANCCCACCACCGCCGATGTAATCGCCAGAATAACGGTAGGTTGGCGCAGAATTGTACCGAGCGGTCGCACTTCACCATCTGCCGAGTCGTCAGCGACTGGCGCATCACGATAAAACACCAGCNGCACCAAAAACGATAGCAACAGCAAAACCGCCAGACCTAGAAACGACCCAACATAATCCGGCAACCCGTCGACCANGCTAAAACGGCGTGCAACCTCAGGTCCCAACAGCGCAGCAACAATCCCTGCCAGCATCAAAATAGACAAACTCTTGGGTATGTCCTCTGCCGCCACCGATTCAGCTACCGCAAAGCGATATTGCTGCAAAAAGGCGATGCAACCGCCAATAAGAAAGGACGCCAAACAGAACATCCNNAATGAGCTTTGATATACGCCCAAAGCGGCGAGCAGGGCGGCAAACACCGAGACAAATGAGGCGAGTAAAAAACCGCGTTTGCGTCCGAGACGAGCCATTAACATTGACGCCGGCGCAGTAGTTGCCGCGGTGCCAATGATCATAAACGCCATCGGTAGGGTCGCGAGATTCGCCGATGGTGCTATCTGCGTACCCACTAGCCCACCCACCAAGACCAACACCGGCGCCGCAGCCTGACCAAAGCATTGGGCCGCCAACAATACGATCAACGTGCGATGGGCTTTAAGTTGCATATCCACCTCTCCTTTACCTGGCACGCTACGCGATATTTAGGCGCCTGCCTACCAATCTGGACTTCGTTGAGCGCGAACGCACGGANNCTCTTCAACAACGCAATTTGAGCGTAGCGCNGTCAGTGAGATTTCACTCTGAGACGGTTCGTGCGATGCTTCGCGCCAGTCAGAACTTCAAAGGAGAGAGCTAATGAGCGAAGAACAGGCCGTAATCGTAGAGCGCCAGGGCGGTGTAATGATCATCACCCTTAACCGTCCAGACGCTATGAACGCCATAAATGGCGCGTTATCCAACGGGCTATGGAACGCCATTCAAGAGTTGGACACAGACGATACCTTGGTTGCCGGCGTCATTACCGGCAGTGGTCGCGCGTTCTGCGCCGGTATGGACCTGAAAGCGTTTGCTCGCGGTGAAGACATAGGCCCACTGAATAAATTTGTANGATCTGGTGCCAAGAAGCCACTGATCGCTGCAGTAAACGGTTTTGCCCTAGCGGGCGGCTGCGANATCATGNTGACCTGNGATCTNATNGTTGCGGCNAAAGGNGCGAAGATCGGCATACGCGAAGTTAAAGTCGGTCTATTCGCCGCTGCCGGTGGCGTGTTCCGTCTTAACGCTCGAGTCGGCTACGCTAAGGCGATGGAAATGGCCTTAACGGGCGAGCCGATTACCGCAGAAGAAGCACTAGACGCTGGCATGCTGAGTGCGCTCACCGAACCTGGGGAAGCTTTGGCTGCGGCTGTTTCTCTCGCCGAACGTATCGCCGAAAATGCGCCGCTGGCTGTTAAAGCGTCCAAGAGCCTAGTACGCGCAGCCTCCATGGGCATAGAAGAGGACAAACTCTGGGAAATGCAAATCCCGCTGCAAAAAGAAGTATTTGCGTCCAANGACGCTAAAGAGGGTCCTGTGGCGTTTGCCGAAAANCGNGCNCCCAACTGGACCGGAACCTAAAGTAAAAGCTGATNAAAAAGNCGCGAGCCGAAGGTTGTATTTTTGNGGTCTTTGCCGCTCGCGCCCACAATCGGGCTGCTCTGAGCTAAAGGNCAGGCTCTAACAAATAGGCGTCTAATACGCCTAGCGGCCCAAGCACCCGATCAACCTCAGCCCGATCCGCAACGGGCAGGTCTAGGATTTCGTTGCGAATATGACAGCGTGACACCTCGCTGTATTTGAGCGAACGCATGCGTACCGGCCCGTCACCCAGATCCACCTCGCACCACTTCTCGCCTGCCGCCAATGCCTGCCGGGACACCTGCAAAAACTGGTGGTAGGTGCTGTGCATATGCGCAAACAAGGGCGCGAGCGTACTCGGTAATTCATCATGAGGCAGGTACTGACCAGCATCCGACACCATATGGAACTGCCGCTCCATCGTGTCGAGCAATCCGGGAGCACATTCCTCAACCCAGCTTCGCGGTTCTGGATCTGCTCCCATGTGCGCTTTGAATAACCCAGAGAAAGTGAAGTCGCCGAGACTCGCTCGATCCCCCAGCAGAAACCGATGCTGCTGAAAGTGCACGTCTACANGCGTCATCAGCGCCTGAAAGTCGGCTTTCACCGCCGCTGCCTGATCCGGGCCGCAACCGCGGTTAGCACAAGCGCGTAAACCAAAGTCGTCACGCACCTGGGTAATTCTTTGCAACGCTGCGGCCTGTTCTTGCGCCGTCAGATCTTCGCTCATGAACTTACCCATAGCATTAGCGTAAAAACCCAAGGCAACATGCTCNATGTTGTNNGGGTAGCACCAACGGCTGCTGATGGCATAACGACCGAACCACTCATCTGCCCAATCCTCCAGCAAATGCGCTGCAATACGCTGCACCGGCGAAGACGGCATTATTGGACGATCTGGGTATTTACTGTTCAGCAGCAATCCAATTGGCGTTGTGTCATGAATAAACCATCCCTCGGGCGTTTGTAACCCAGGAATGAAGTGGGTACCGATGCGGCTCTCCACCTGCGCCCGCGTATCCTCGGTCTTTAGGTGGAACTCGTAATCAAGATCTAGGTAATTGAGCATCGCTTGCAATTTGCGCGTAAACAAACTGTGTTCGCCGCCCCATAAACCATAACGCCCATCAAACATTCACGTAGCTCCTTGAACTTTCCCTTACTGCACATTGCGCGCCGATGCATCGATCCTAAAGCTGCAAACACTGTTAACAGCAGAATCCAATTTGTCCATGCCTATGACGCGTTCAATCACGCCAATAACCAACGCTTTACCAGCCCACTACCACCCTGAAGTACCAGGATCCCCTTTGAATGGCCCGATCACCTCCGGAGTAATCCAGCCACCATAAAAATCGCCAGTTTGTGCCTGCACCTGCACACCGTTGACAAAGCAGTCCGCTACGGAGGCATAAAACGAGTACCAGCCATCGATGGCCGAAAACCGCTCAGAGGGCTGGTCGTAACGCCACGCCAACCTTTCCCCATTGTAGCTAAAGTATGACGCGCGCCCTTTCCATTCACAAAAGCTTGAACCTTGAACCGCCAACAATTCCACCAGCAACGCTTGCGGCGGCACGTAGAAAGTCGGTGGACTTGCCGTTTCTAGCACTCGAATACTTTGCTCGGTGCGGGCAAGCACGACGCCGTCCTTGCCGCGAACCTCTATGAACCTGCGATCAGCCACTGCTGCTGGCGGTCGCGGGTAATCCCAAACCGATTCTTCGCCCGGCTTCGGCTGTATAGCGAAATTGGGGCGCTCGTTGCCTTGGTACTTCCACATTATTGGGCTGCCTAGCGATTTTTGAGATGTCTAAGATGACGCAGAATCGCTGTTTTTGTAACCCTATTTTTCACAATAAACCCACTTACTAGGGTTAATGCTTTTGCTTTTATTCGCGGTGCGATCGCTGTGCCGTGTAGTAGGGTTAATTCATGCACAACGAGGTAACTTGCCATTCTTCTTGGTAAATCTGTACTGGCAATATCTGGCCTGGCTTTTGTTGCTTACGGTGGTCTGAGCCTATTTTCGCCAGATATCCCCGCTGCAATCGCGGGACTAAGCATGCAGGACGGCGATGCGTTTGCTGAGGTCGCAGGCATGTATGGCGGTTTACAAACCGGCATTGGTTTGTTCTGCCTGCTGGCATTGCTGAAGCAAACGTTCTACCGCTCTGGATTAGCGCTGCTCGGTTTGACTGTGGGCAGTTTGGCGCTGGCGCGATTGGTGGGCGCACTCCTGACCCAAGACCCTATTTCGCTTTACACCCATGCCACCTTCACATACGAATTCATTACCGCAGCGGTCGCTGTTTGCGCTTTTGCTAGGACGTCTCATGACTCAACATGAGTACATATTTATAGCAGTATCGATCATTCTAGGACTGGCCATCACGCGCATGCTGCGCACCATTGCAAGCTTGATTAGAGCTAAGGATCGAGTGATTTTTCATTGGGCGTCGGGCATTTGGGCGTTCAGCATCATGCTCTACATTCTGCAACTTTGGTGGGTCGGTTGGGGCTTACGCATCATCGATGACTGGACGTTTTTAGACTTTATCATCCTCGTGTTCGGATCTTCTTGCTTATACGGTGCAGCAGAAATGGCCCTCACCACGCCAGCAAAACAGCCGCTAGATATGCTGCAGGAAAGCCAAACGGTTGGCCGATTGTCAGCTCTGTCAATGCTGCTTTATTTTTTTGTTGGGCCCTATGTCAACATCGTTATGTATGAGCGTACAGTGTTGCCAGCCCTTATCGTGCCTTCCCTGGGCGTCGGCCTAATGGCAATGGTGATCAGCCGCCCACAGCGCTTTTCCCTTTGGTCGCCGCTGTTTCTGCTGTACTCACTAAGCATCATTTTTTTGACCGTCTAGCCGCTGTGCCTCAGATCGGACTGGTCACGCCAACCGACGCAAGTGCGCTACCACCTCGGCACCCAGCGCAACCTCGTCATCAGAGCGCTCTGCGCAGATCTTCAGATTGAACAGGCGACAGCCGGACTCAATATACGGCGCCAATTGCTCAGCAACCTCTGCCGGTGTGCCTGACGGCGTGTAACGCTCAAACTTCTGAAAGGGAATGTGATAAAAGTTTTCCATGCCTCTTTTAACCGCATCGTAGGCTTTTTTTGAGCTTTGCAAATCCACCCCTACCCAAGGTTGATAGCCATG
>NHET02000055.1 GCA_002170355.2 Gammaproteobacteria bacterium TMED92 | reverse complement strand
GCAGCAAAGTACCTTCAAGGCGATAGTTATTACCCAATCCACCAGCGTTGAGCGCTCGGAAGTTTCGGGCGTCGAACAGATTGTCGACAAACGCTCGGATGCGCAAAGACTCATCTGGGTTACTCCAAATGAGGCTGGCATCTGTTTGATGCCTGGCTGGCATCTTGTCGAATTCTCGATCGATAGAGTTGCTGTTGTACTCACCCGTATACGAGTAGTACGCCGCGGCAACTAAACGACCGTTTTCAAGTTCAAAGCGGTAGTTAGCCCAGGCCGTAAACTTGTGCTCCGGAATACCTTTCAACGAGCTACCTTTCAGATTGTGGCTGGTCTCGCCATAAAGCGGTACCGGAATCAACGGATTGTCATCTTCTAACAGATAAATTTCGTCTTGGTATTCAGTCTTCGTCAGGCTGTAGTTCGCATTGATGGTCAATTCATCAGTAGCTAACCACGTACCTTCTACCTCCCACCCTCTGTTTACGGCGTTACCGGTATTGGTAGGAATGTTGCGGAAGGTGGCTTGCACTGCATCGTAAACGTCTACACTGTCCTGATAGCCATCGTACTGATAGTTGTACAAGGAGCTGAAGATCTGCAGCGTACCGTCCAAGAACGTACCCTTGAAGCCGAGTTCCGCGTGCCCGACTTCTTCCTCGTCATAGGAATAGACAGAGTTAACGACTGCACCAGTGATGTCTCGTGCATCCAAGGTACCCAGACCGTAACCACCAGCTCGATACCCCGTGGTGTAAGACAAGTAGACCAACGTATCGTCGTTAGGAGTCCAGTCTAAATTGATACGGCCAGTCGCTTTGCTCCACTTCTTAGTCTCCGTAGCCAGGCTCGAGAAACCAAAGGGAATACCAGTGAGGCGCATTGGCGTTGCACAGCTGGTCGCGGTGTAATCGCAGGTCGGAGCCAGCGGGTTTTGCCCAGTCAGATCCATGGTGGGTACGGCGTTGCCCATAGCCACGTTGGCCAGTGCAAGGTTTGTCCATCCCAAAGCGGTTGCGGTGGCTTCGTCAACACCGAAGGCAGCCAGCAGGCCGGCTCGAATGCCGTAGGCGAATGGGAATAGAGACTCGAAGTAGCCACCGCGGCGCTCAAGAACCTCTTTTTCGTCCTCCGCATACCGTACGCCAACAGTCAGCGACAGTTCGTCGTTAAAGGTATAAACGCCTTGGCTGAAGACCGCAGTTTGCACTACGTAGTTGGTGTTGACGTGGTTGTAGGCATTGCCGTCGGCATCACCAGTCCACAATCCAGAGGTTTGAAAGCCCATTGGCGCGTCCGCGATCTTGGTGTAATCGCCAAGACCGAACGCAGCCATAATTGGCGCTAGACCACCGTAGTTTGCGGCTTGGTCAATTCGACCTTGAGAATTGTAGTGTGAGATCGTCCAGTCTTGCTTTCGGTCGCTGGCGAAATAGTACAGACCACTGGTCAGGAAAAAGTTTTCGTTAACGTCCCAAAGTAGCTGTAGCTCATGCGAGGCATTCCAGACATCTTCCAATACGCGGTTACCAGAGTTGGAGATTTCGCTGTTTGAATAGTCCGTATCCAACGTGTAGGTGTAGTCAAAGTCGCCGTAGCCGAAGATATACTTCAACGTCATCGCGTCGTTCAGCTCGAAGGCAACGTTTAATGAAACGCCTTGTTGGTCGAAACCCTCATCGGTCATGCCATTGGTCAACGCTTGAGGCTTAACTTGGTCCAAGTCACCGGCACCATTTAGATAGGCGTTGCTGCCAAAAGCGTGATTAACCACAGAGCTTGCTGCAATGTCTACGCCGGGACGAATGGGTGCACCATAGGCAACCACACCAGTAGTCGGGTGGGTAAACATCGTCGCGCCTGTGGTGTTCTCATCCGCTAAACGCATGCCGTAAGCGTACAGATCCGTGCGACGGGTGCCGCGAGCGGTGCCCCAGTTTTCGTCGATGATCACGCCATTGCCGATTACTCGATAAGAGTTTCGCTTGTTCATCCGCATCGAAATGTCCCACCGGTCGCTAGGCGCGAACGCTACGGTTAGGCTTACGTTTTGGTCATTAGTGCTATCGGTATCAGGAGAACCATATTGACCTTTCATCCAGCCGTCGCGGTTACGATCAGAAACGGTTAGTCGGTAGCCTGCAGAGCCACTGTTGACGCTGAGCGGTCCTGAGATCACGCCATAAAACTCACGGTTGCGGTCGCTACCAGCTTGCATACGAATCAAACCAGACAATTCGTCGGTAGGACCCTTAGTGATGTAGTTGATCGCACCACCCACAGAGTTTCGGCCATACAAAGTGCCCTGCGGGCCACGCAAAACCTCAATTCGCTCGACGTCAAAAAGAGCGTTCTCAGTTAACGCAATCAAAGCATCTTCGGAGTAAACGCCGTTGTAGTAAGTCGCGACGCCGGGGTCGCCGCCCAAAGCGCGGAAGTTTCTACCGACGCCGCGAATACGAATGTCGTAGCTGTCGCGGGTAGTAGCAGGAATAAAGTTAACGAACTCATCAGCGGACTGAATACCCAGATCCTCGATCAACTCCGAACCTAAAGCGGTAATAGAAATTGATGTATCGGATACAGTTGATTCCACTTTCTCAGCGGTCACAACGACTTCCTCGATGCGTCGTTTTGTATCTTCGTCGTCAGCAACTGCAGAGGTTGCGAACGCGCACACGGCCACTAGGCCGATACCCAATCGAAACATTTTATTTTCTCCCTCATTTACTGTGCCAAGGACTGGCGCAGGTTTGTGTCACTTAAAAGTTCACGGCGCGAGAATGTTAGAAATTATTTCAAAAATCAAGCGTTTTCACACAGCTTTCACGCTTAGNAGAGCGACGATGTTCGACAAGGAATACCCATAGCAAGTAAAAACAGGNCATTACTTACGAAACGGCGCGTCGCGTGTAGGCAATCTATCTGTAACAAATTGATACAACACTGAAAGAAACGAAACAACCCACTTGGGATTGGTTGAGGAAGTCAATCAAAAATGGACGTAGTTTGAGGCAGTGGCTGGTCCTCAACGAGATCCTCTAACGGCGCTTCTGAGCGATAGCTGGTGAGCTTGTAAACGAGTTTGCGGCCAGCGGGCAATTGCGACTCCAATCCTTGCCAGTGACCGTCGTTAGAATACGTAAGGGTTAAATCCAATGAGTCCGCTTGCAAACGCACTCGTTCTGCCGAGTCGGGGTTCTCGCTTGCGAGATTGCTGAATTGCACAGGCACCAACGTGCCATCCTGACCGTTGAGTAAGGTATCCCGAGCGAGAAACTCTTTGGTCCAGTAGGCAAACGTGGTCAGGCAGTCCTCTAAGATCGGCACGTTTGCTGCGCCGTCGAGCGTAAAGCCAGCGTCGGTTTTACGCCCGTGCAGGGCTACACGGTCGGTGCGAGTGATCGTAGTGCTGGTAATTTCCTGCAAGCATAGATTGCGGTCATAGGTCTCGCTGACCTCGTGAAAGTAAGAAAATAAGGGCACCTTCCATAGACGGTATTCAAAATCCGCGCGGCCGTTTAGGAACGTTGAGGCGCCATCCCGACGTACCTCGAACTGGTGATAGCCGACCTCTTTGTCATCGATATAGGCGGTGAAATACCAATGCTCAAACGCCGGTGACGTGGAGCTTGGTGCTGCCATTGGAAACTGCACTGGCAGCAGCGTAGTAACGCCCACCAGTACCAGCAAAAGCTGTTGAGCACTGGGTTTGGTTACGGTTTTTAGCCAGCGCCGTGGCCATAAAAACGTGGGGAAGAAGGCTGGGGTCTCACGTTGGTAATCGAGGTAGTCCGGCCGCAGCGAGGGGGTGCGTCGCTCCATGCGCGCAACGCCGGTAAAGCGCAATAACAGCCAACTGACTAATCCAACCGTTACAACGCCTATCCAACTGCCCAAGCTGACGGCGAGTAGTGCCAGACTTAACCAAAAGATCCATTCGCCAAAATAGTTTGGATGCCTAGAGTATCGCCACAGGCCAGTACGCAGCACCTGGGTCTGATGTTGTCCGGTGTCGCTTTGGCGGCGCAAGAAAGCGCTTAACTGTTGATCTGCGATGGTCTCGTAGAGCAACCCAACTACAGTTGCGCAGAGCAGCAAGGTATCCAGTGCACGCCAAGGTAACTGGCTGGTGATGATGGGATAAAACACTGCACTAATGATGAGCGCCAGCAACGCTTGCATCAGAAAGATGATTACCAGGCTGCTGTAGCGAAAAGTTGCGCCGTAGCGTGCGCGAATCTCTGCGTAACGCCGGTCTTCGCCTCGGCCTGCTGCGCGGGCCGCCAAATAGGTCGCCAGCCGCACGCTCCAAGCAGTTACGACTAGAATGAGTAGACTGCCACGTAGTGTTACAGATTCGCTGCTTATGAACATGCTGACGCAAGCCATTAGATGTAACAATGGCCATAAAATATCGACGTGACTGACGATATTACTGCGCAGCGAATACAGCCATAACAAGCAGGCCGCAGCGGCCAACCAAGGCATGGCGGAGACCAGAGCGCTAATCACGGTTCAGCGGCAAAGCGCCGGCCCACAGCGCGTACGCCGGCACCCAGCACGGGTATGTGCGAGTAAAAGCCTAGGCCGCTGTCCCAGAAATCCTGATGCAAGACAACTTTACCCGCTGAATCAAAACGCACATGCGTAGCGCCTAACGTATCGCTTGAGACCTCGCGGCGCAGCGGTTTGAAACGGGCCTGCATTGACCAGATAAGATAGACATCTGCACCTTGGCGCAGAATTTGATGTATCTCGACGTCCACCTCGGTGCCGGCATCGCTAAGGCTGGCGAAATGATTCACTACAGCCTGCTTGTCGTTGGTCACCATAAGCGCGTCGCTGAAATGTAAATCTCGCGCGTACACCTCGTCGGCGACTTTCCCCGACGTTGGGCTACCAAGATCTGCAAGAAAGTCGACGAAACGCTGCACAGTCTGATCAGAGACCGACGCAGAACCTGGATAGCTGGTCAGCGCTTGCCGATACAACTCGGGATACAGGAGCGGTTGGGTGTTGTCGTCAGAAGAAATAGTGGCACAAGCACTAATGACGAGTGCGGCGAACGCCGTGGCGGTGACTCTTAAGACCTTCGGGTTCAGCATCCGAANAAGGTATTGGACCTTTTGTGAATGACGAGTGAACCGGCGCGGCGGAGCTTTTCACAGGTGGTTCACGGCAGCTTGCAGACCATACGCAGCCAATTAAGCGGTCTCAGCAATGCGAAAAACTCCGCCCCCTTCGCTACAACGCGCGGTGCCCAGGCGTCTCTTAAAACTGCCTGAGGCACGAAGATGAAAGTTGCTATTGTCGGCGCCGGTATCAGCGGTATCGCCGCCGCGGACGCTATGGCGGCAGAAGCCAACGTCACTTTGTTTGAAGCCGACCCNAGACTCGGTGGTCATACCGACAGTCACACGGTGCTACTGCGAGAGCAAGTGTACAGCGTCGATATGGGGTTTGTAGCGTTTAACCATGCGCAGTACCCGCTGTTTTCGTCTTGGCTAGAACACTTGGGTGTAACGTCACAACCCGCCCACATGTCGCTCAGCGTTTCCTTTCCTGCACGGAACTTCGAGTACGCGACCGGAGATGTCCGCAGTCTGTTCCCGTCGCTCAATGTAATACTTTCGTACGCTCAGTATCAGTTGCTCGCGGATATTAGGCGGTTCAATCGGACAATTCTGCAAGCAGTCGAAGAAAACCCAGACGAACAACTAGGTGCGTACCTGCAGCGCAACAAATTCAGCCAAAGGTTCATTAACTGCCATATCGCGCCACTGTGCATGGCCCTCTGGTCAAAGGCGGCATTTGATGTACTNCAGGTACCCTTAAGTTATGTCGCGACGTTCGTTTCTCAGCACGGCCTACTGCGTCTCGATAATCAAGCGGAGTGGCAGGTCATTCGCAGTGGTGCGACGCAATATCTCGAGGCNTTTGAGCGTCAATTCCGCGGGTCCATTAAGTTGCAGACACCTGTCCGCCTGATCCAGCGGGGCGATGGCTACGTGCGGGTAGTCACGGACCATGGCAAAACCGACTTTGATGCGGTAATCATTGCGTGTCACAGCGACCAAGCGTTGGCGCTGCTAGAAAGTCCCACCACATTAGAGCAGCAACTTCTTGGCGCGGTTAAATACAAACCCAGTCGCGTGGTTTTGCACAGTGATACCGACTTTATGCCCAAGCGAAAAGCGCTCTGGTCGAGCTGGAACGCGCAAATGCGTGAGTTAGATGGGCCGGCCACGTTGAGCTTTTGGATGAATCGAATTCAATCCATTCGGGGCCAAGACTTCTTCCTAACGCTGAACCCGCCTACCACGCCGCGCGATGTTTGGGCGGACCGCACTTACGCTCATCCGATCTTTGACCGTGCTGCCCTGCAAGCCCAGGCGCAGCTAAAAGATCTGGACGGCTTGGGTGGTGTGTTTTTCTGCGGTTCATATTGGGGCTGGGGTTTGCATGAAGATGGATTCAGCAGTGGCGTAGCGGCGGCAGAAAGAGTTCGAACCGCATTCCAAGGTAAAATCAGCACCCAGGATCCTGGCAGCGTTGGTATGAGCGAAATTGACGCCATTATAGCTGCGGCAAAAAACCAGAAATGATACGTGGCTGCGGTATCGTGAAGCTTGATTTTGCACCGTCGCACTGCGCCGGCGAGGGCGGTCTTGATTAAAGCCATGTCGCAGCACGGCTTTACTGTGCTTAATTTTTTGTTAATTAAGGTCGCATGGTTCGCCTGTGTTTTGGGTGGCTCGATCCCAGGTGCCGTTGTGGTCTCAGCAATGCTTGCACTGTGTATTTATCAAGGGCGTTGGCAGCGTGAGCGCCCGTTCGTATTGGCTTTGGCTGCGTTAGGCTTATTGTTGGATAGTGCCTGGATTCACTTTGGAATTTTGGATTTTGGCAATGCTTCGCTGCTGGTCGGGAACGTCGAAGTCGCGCCGTTGTGGATCTTATTGCTGTGGGTAGCCGTTGGCCTGTCGTTGTTTGAGGCGTTAGGATTTTTCGTTGCACGACCGTTCTTGGGCGCGCTTATCGTGGGCGCTGTCGCTCCGGTGTCTTACTCCACCGGCGCGCAATTCGGTGCTGTAACCATCAGTTCTTTTGCCTCTTTGATAGTGATCGCACTGGTATGGGTAATCGTTTTTGCTGTGGTATTTGAATCTGCGCGGCGCGTTCAGCAGACTGCTGGGAACGCAGATGAAAACGAACAGCAGGTAACTCGATGATTCGAAAAAGAGGCTTGATCGCAAAACTCGGGCGGGTACTGGCACTCCAAGTAGCCCTGATCAGCGCAGCGGTNGCCGCGGGCATTTATGTTACCAATACCATCGTTCAGGATTCGCTGATCAACGAGGCGCTTGAAAACGAAGCCCTGCATTTTTGGTCCCTGTATCAGGACGATCCTCAACAAGCGCTGCCCAACACTAATAACATGCTTGGTTACTTAGCTGTGGGCGAGCAAATGCAAGACGTACCTGAGCAGTTTCGCGGCTATGGTGCGGGCTTTGTAGGTCGGGTAGAGGCCGGTGATGACGAACCTATCTTGTATGTCAGTGAAAAAGACGACGCGCGGTTGTACCTTATTTTTGCCAGCCAAGACGTTTCTGAATTAGCGTTCTTTTTCGGCATTGTGCCGTTGTCGTTGGCGCTGGTTTTTATCTACGGCCTATCGTTTCTTACTTATCGGTTGTCGCATCGAGCGATTTCACCAATTGTGCAGCTGGCGGATTATCTCGAGCAGTTTCCGTTTGAAAAAGCATCGCACTCAACACAGGACCTGCAGCAGATGCGTTCTTTGGCAAATGCCGAGGTAAACGTGATGATCGATGCTATTGACAGCTTTACTGAGCGGCTCGATGCGTTTATTGAGCGCGAAAGAATTTTTACTCGCGATGCCAGTCATGAGTTGCGCACGCCCATTGCTGTGTTCAAGGGTTCGCTCGACTTGCTGCAACGTCAGTCCAAACGACCCCAGGAAGACGCGCGGGCGCTCGCGCGGATGCGCCGAACGGTAGAAGACATGGAGGGTTTGATCCAAACATTGCTGCTGCTGGCGCGCGGTGAGGAAGTAGAACAGCCGGGAGTGCGCCTCCGGTTGAACGACCTGGTCCCAGAGTTGATCGATCAGGTGACACCTTTGGCAACCGATCGTGGCATAAAACTGGTGCTAGTTGAGTCTGCTGATTTGTGGGTGCAAGCACCAGATCGAGTGGTGCAAATTTTGATCATCAATCTGTTGCGGAATGGTATTAACTACACGCCAGAAGGACAGGTGCAAGTCGAGATCAAGAACAACTCGGTGTCGGTAAAAGACACAGGTATCGGCATGACATCCAGTGAACTTAACCAAGCGTTTGAGCCGTTCTACAGGAGTGAACGTGGCCGTACCAACAGTCCGGGACATGGCTTAGGGTTATCTATCGTCAGAAGGCTTGTGCATCAGTTTGAGTGGAAGATCAGCGTTCAGAGTAACGTTGGTGAGGGTACCGAAGTCACTATTAGCTTCAGTTAATTGGCGGTACGAATGCGCTTCCATGCGGCCAGTGTGGCATCTCGAGCAACCGCAAGATCCACAACGGGCTTCACGTAGTCGGCGCCATCGACATATTGCCATGGTGTGAANATCGCTTTGCCTTGGGCGTGCGCGAGCTCCGGGATCTGACTGCGCACAAAAGCGCCTGTGGGATCGAAACGCTCGGCCTGGCGGATTGGGTTGAACATGCGAAAGTATGGCACTGCGTCTGTGCCGGTAGATGCGCTCCATTGCCAACCGCCGTTGTTGGCGGCTAGATCGCCGTCCACCAGGTTGCGCATGAAATAGCGCTCACCTTCGCGCCAGTCGAGGAATAAATGTTTGGCAAGGAACTGAGACGTCACCATTCGTAGGCGATTGTGCATCCATCCGGTGTTGTTGAGCTGGCGCATGCCGGCGTCTACCAACGGGAAACCGGTTTCTCCAGCTTGCCATCGTGCCAACCAATCGCTGTTTTGATTCCATTCGAGATTTTCGGTGTCGCGACGAAATGCGGCGCCCATGCTTAGGCGCGGATGCGCAGCGAGAATGTGATTGTAGAATTCGCGCCAAATGAGTTCGCTAATCCATGTGTCTAAACCTGGATTGCCAGACGACATGCGTTCGTTATTAGCCTTATAAGCGTAATAAAGGCANTGTCGAGCAGAAATGGTACCCATAGCCAGATGCGGCGAAAGCTGACTGGTGCCAGGCTGCAGGGGCAGGTCTCTTTGCTCGTCATATGCTGTGGCTCGATTGGCAACAAAGTCCCGCAACAGCTTTTGCGCCGTTGCCTCCCCCGCAGACCACAGTGATGCGCCAAAGNCTTTTTTGACTTCGCCAACCAGTTCCGCAGTCTTGTGAGGCGTGACAGCTGGTCCTTGCGCATTGGGCGCTGCTAGTGGGGCAGATGGGATAGCTAGGGGATGGGTCAGCCAGCGTTTCTTAAATGGGGTAAAAACCGTGTAGCCGCCACCATCGGGTTTCGTGACCGCACCGGGGGGGATTTGAGTGAAATTGTCGTGACGCACACATGCCAGGCCGTTTTGCTCCAATGCAACTGCCACCTGGGTATCTCGACGCTGCTCGTTGAGCGCAATCTCGGCGTTAAAATGCACGCATTGGGCACCAACCTCTTTGGCGCATTGCACGATCGCCAGCGGTGCCTGCGCAAAACCTTCGCAATGGCGTATCACCAGCGTAATGCCCAGCGATGCGAGTTGCTCGCTGACGCTGTCGACATTGCGAAGAGTCATCGCAATACGCCAGTCCGACATGTCGTGATTTCGCCATTGCACTGCGTCGACTAAGAATACGCAGGTCACCGGACCCTGCTCGCAGGCAGCATGCAAGGCAGCGTTGTCGCTGACCCGCAAGTCATTACGCAGCCACACCAGACTAGTCATAAACGTTAAGGGTCGTTATTCCGCAGCGGGTTCCCGCAAACAATAACCTTGTCCTTGGCGTGTTTGTAACAACGGCATTTCGAAGGGTCTATCTATGATGCGTCGCAAGTTATAGATGTGGCTGCGCAACGTATCGCTGTCTGGCGGTTCGTCGCCCCATAGTTCTTTCTCAAGGGCAGCCCGCGTTACGACCTTGGGCGATTCGCGAATAAGTACGTGCAGAATGTTAAATAGAGTCCGCGACAACAGTAGGTTATGACCTTCGCGAGTCACCTCCATGGTGTCTAAGTTGAGCTTAAGGCCGCTGACTTCGTACTGCTTTTCCAGGTGCTGGCTGCGCCGGATCACGGCGTCTAAGCGAGCCTCTAGTTCAGCCATGTCGAACGGCTTTATAAGATAGTCATCAGCACCGGACTCAAAGCCTTTGAGCTTGTCGGTCAGTTGATCTCGAGCAGTCAGCATAATAATGGGCGTTGTTACCGCTGCGTCGTCACGCAGGCGCTGGCATACGGTCAACCCGTCAACACCAGGCAGCATGATGTCGAGAACGATCGCATCATAAGTGTTGGTCACGCCCAAGTGCATAGCGGTTAGACCATCGCCAGCGTAATCGACAATATAATTTGTGGCTTCTAAGTAGGAACCGACGGTTTCGGCTAGCTCTTGGTGGTCTTCAACGAGTAATACGCTTCTGCTGGAATTTTTGGCCATTCGAGTCGTCAACCTCTAGTGTAGTTTTTTACATTGACACAAACCTTATGCCTTGCCAATGGCTTTACGGCGGTTGTCCGAAACTGCTGCGTTGGCGCATGCCAGATTGGAATAGTGTCTAATCGTTGTCCGAATTTGTTAGATCATCGATCATTATTGCAGTGAGCCAGGTTGCACAAGACGACCTGGAAATAGCGGCTCAGCAATAGTCCCTTGACCTGCTACAAGCTGGTCGGCATGCAACAGAGTTTGCGCTGCAGCGCTGCTGGCAGGCAGCGCCGGACACGTCCCGGGGGTAAGACGATACGCTAAGGCGGCACTCAATAGCGCCTCGTTGGAGTCACCCAAGAGATTGCCAAAGTCATCGCTAACGGCGCAGCCGGGCACAGGCTCGCCCTCCACGGTGGCCAAGTTAGAAGGCGAAAAGCCATCAGAGTAATCGCCATAGCCCTTAGCGTTAACGCCTTTGAATTGGATCGTGAAGTATGTGGTGCCGCAGTTTTCCATTGCGTAAAAGCCATAAGGTTTGCCGCAGGTGGTGTCGCCGATTTGGATTACGTCGACATCTATGCCGCGCAATCCGTTGATAATGGCCTCCGACGCAGAACAGGTGCCGCTGCCGGTGAGCACAAATACTCGAGAAAGATTTAGGTAAGGTAGCGCCTGCCCACTATTGACGGAGAAACCGCGGGTTTTGCTATGAAAGCTGCGCGGCACGAGTCTAGCGCCGGTGACTGGATTAGCGTTGGGATGCTTGCTGTTGAACTGTTGTAGTTCAAAGGTGCGCCCAGACGTCGCGTTAGGCCCGGCGATCATAAAGGCCATCTGATTGGCAATGTCCAAATAGCCACCGCCGTTATAGCGCAGGTCCAACACCAAATCAGTGATACTGCTGTCGCGCAGTGCCTCAACGGCCGTCACCAACTCGGCTTCAGCAGTGGCGATATGATCGTTAAAGGTTAGATAACCGACTGGACCAGACTCAGTGCTTAGCACTCTTACGTTTTGCACCGGATCCTTAGTAATCGACGCAGAGGTCATTGAGATCGTGCGCGTTGTTGTGCTGCCCGGACCTTTTACCTCAAAAGTGTGGGTTTCGCTCACAGCGTCCGGAAAAAAAGCGGCGTTGAGGGTGGCTGCATCGCTACCGTTTACTACATCCACCGCATCTGCTGTGACGATTTCTGTGCCGCGCACCAAACCAGCTTGGTCTGCAGGCGAGTTCGGTTCGGTAAAGGCCACGACGACTTTTCTCGGCACCGAGGCGCGTTGTATTACCCACTTGACACCGTAACCTGCCGAAACGCCAGCTTGAGAAAGCTGTTTCCATTCCAAAGAGTCGTAAGAAAAATGAAATCGATCTTTGTTTGCGCCAGAAGCCGTGGTTGCGAAGGTTTTCATCAGCCGAAAATAGTCTGCTACGCCCTCGGCATTGGCCGCGTACGACTCAGGGTCTACATCGTCGATTTCGTCGTACCAGAGGTATAAGTCATTACTCAAAGCGCGTAGCCAGTTGTTTTCGTCCAAAAAGCTGCCCGCCTGATCAGGGTAGGTAGAGCCGTCGAAGGGATCAGTGCCAGAGCGAGGCGCACCGCATTGGTTCGCATAGACGCTGGTGTCTTGGAAGACGCCTTGATCAAAGTCGCTGAGGCGTTCCACTACTGTGACAGCTACTGAGACGGAGGCAGTCGTGTTGCCGTCCGTGACATTCACCGCGAACTCGTACACGTTATCTAGATTACTGTCTGCCGGTTGGGCGTAGCTGGGCGCGGTAGCAAACGTCAGTGCGCCACTGTTGCTGATGCTGAACCTGCTGCTGTCCTCGCCGCTGAGCGAATAAGACAAAGTGTCGCCATTACTGTCGCTGGCGCTGATGATGGTTACGTTTGTCTCTCCCTCGGCAACACTCAGGGTGCCGGGGTCGCTGATTCTTGGTGCCGCGTTAACGCTGTTGCTGGCGCCGCTACCGTCGCTGCTGCTGCCGCACGCTGCGGTTGCCAAATAACAAAATAATAAAAGAATGCTGCGAAGACTTAACATGTGCATGAAATCGAAGGCTTGCTCAATTGGCTTTGGGAAAGTAGTAGACTAAATTGCGCTGTGCATTTTTGATAGACACGTTTAAGGGAAAAGGATTTTCAAGATGTCGGTAACGGATTCACTGGACCAGATTAGAAGCGCGGTTGCGCAACCCGCACTGGCAGAGTTGGCCGCACAAGTGCAGCCGGCTATGCAAGGAGATGCGCAAGCTCAGCAACGGGTGAGCGCTGCACTGCTGTGGACCGCCTTTGCAGCGCCTGGTGCGGTGACTGCGGTGTACGATGCTATTGCTGCAGGCAATGCGGGTGAGCCGATTACCAATACCGAGCTAACCGCTGCCAGCTGCGACATCCCTGAGGCGTTTTGGGACATATTTGCAGCAACACTAGAAGGGCCGGAGCAGGGTTATGACGCGACCAGCATAACTGTGGCGGTTGCGGGNCTAGGTGGCAGTGTAGGGGAAGAATTCGCTGCTTTGGCAGAGACCGCGGCGCGTCAACATCCCGGCGGTAACAACGCTGCTAAGCAGACCATTCCAGAGCTGATTGATGTGCCGAGCCTCGCGCTGTTGCCGGAGGGCAGTTTGGGCAACGAGCTGTATCGGATGTTAGTCGACAATAACTTCGACGCAGAGGTTTTGGATCGAGAAGTCATCGGGTTGGCGAACCTCACGCCTGCTTTGCGCTACTTGAATACGCGAATTCTACAAATGCACGACGTTTGGCATTTGGCCGCAGGCTACAAGACCACGAGCCTGCACGAAATAGCTATTTCTGCGTTTCAGCTGGCACAGTTTGGGCACAATTACTCGTCCATGTTTTTGGCCACTGTGGTGACTATGAGTTGTTGCAAAACCCCAGTGGGTTTCGGGTTGTTGGTGCAGAACATTAGCGAAGCGTGGCGTCATGGTCGCGCGGCGCCGCCACTTATGGAAATAGACTGGGAAAGCGAGTGGCATCAACGCGCTGAGGATATTCGCCAGCGCCACGGATTAGAGGCGTTCAAAGGCAGTTTTCCAGCCGACTTGTTAGAGCAATTAGCCGCTGCTGCAGCTTAAAAACTAGCAAATACGCTGGGTTGTTGTCATATCATGGCAACATAATAGTCACGTTGGCGTCAGAATTTAGTCGCAACATTTCATGNCATCTAACTACCAGAGATGGCTATGGTGTATCCGCTTGACGCTGCTAGATGTTACGAGAACGTTTTCATTTCAGACATCCACTTGGGTACCCGAGGTTGTCAAGCGGACAAGCTGCTGGAATTTCTCAGCCGAGTGTCTTGCAAGAACCTATACCTAGTCGGCGATATTATCGACGGCTGGCAGTTAGAAAAGCGAAACTACTGGCCGGACGAGCACAAAGCGGTGATGAACGAGTTCTTGCGCTTAGCCAAGTCGGGAACGCGTGTGGTGTTCATCACTGGCAATCATGACGAATTTCTGCGCCATTATTCGGATTTCAGTTTCGGCAATGTCACTCTAACGGATGAGATCATATTTGAGTCTAAGAAGGGTGATCGCTATTTGGTCGTGCATGGCGACAAGTTCGATGTGATCACCAGCTACGCGCGTTGGATCGCGATCATTGGGGATTACGCGTACAACTTTTTGCTGCGGCTAAATGTGCTGGTCAACTTTTTTCGTAAGCGCATGGGTCTACCCTATTGGTCTCTGTCCGCTTACATCAAGCACAGAGTGAAGCGCGCTGTGAACTTTATCAGCGACTTTGAGAGTAACGTAAGCCGAGAGTGCACTAAGCGTGGTTTCCGCGGTGCTATCTGCGGGCACATTCATCACGCGGCTATTCATAAAAGCGAGACGTTCGATTACATGAATTGCGGCGACTGGGTCGAATCCTGTACCGCGCTTATTGAGTGTTTGGACGGTGAATTCCAAATCGTAGATTGGCTGCACCCAGGAAAGAACGATAATGTTGTGACCTTGCCGTCACAGCCTGCGGCTGTTCCTGACCCAGGCCGACACGCCGCCTAGAGCAGTACAATCTATGCGCATAACGTTGGTTACAGACGCATGGCGCCCACAAGTAAACGGTGTCGTCACAACCCTAGAATATATGGTGGCGAGCCTACACAACGGTGGGCACCAGGTGCAGGTCATTGAACCGTCGCAATTTAGCTGTTGGCGTCTGCCAGGATACCGCGAGATTGGAGTGGCAGTTACGCCCTGGCAATTACCCGCATTACTCGANCAAAGTGCTCCTGATACTTTACACATCGCGACCGAAGGCCCACTTGGCATNGCCGCGAGAAATTTTTGCAAAAAGCGCGGTTGGTCGTTTACAACGTCGCTACACACCAAGTTTCCAGAGTATGTGCACGCACGCACCGGCTTGCCGACTGACTTCGGTTACAGATTTCTGCGTTGGTTTCACGGGCCAGCCAGCACCACCCTGGTCACTACCCAGAGCATGGTCAGCCACTTGCAAGCGAAGGGCTTACAGAGCCTGAAAGAATGGGGCCGAGGTGTAGATTGTGACGCGTTTACGCCTCAGGACGGTTGTAAAACGCGCCAACGTGCGCGACCGAAACTGCTATACGTTGGGCGAGTTGCGATTGAAAAGAACATTGAGGCGTTTTTGCAGCTGGCAATTGATGCGGAAAAAATCGTTGTCGGCGATGGCCCAATGCGCCAGCAACTTCAGCTCAGCTACCCGGACGTGCAATGGATGGGTTATAAGCGCGGTGCTGAATTAGCAAGCTTCTATGCTGATGCCGATGTTTTTGTATTTCCGTCACTTACGGACACTTTTGGCATCGTCATGCTCGAGGCTATGGCTTGCGGAACTCCAGTGGCGGCGTATCCGGTGACCGGCCCGATAGATGTTGTGGCGTCAGGGGTTAATGGCGCTTTGGATGACGATCTAGGCGCTGCAGTTAACGCTGCTTTGCAGGTAGATCGCCAAGCTTGCCGTGACTTTGCACTGCAGCGCAGTTGGCAAGCGGTGGCGGATATTTTCCAGAAGTCGTTGGTACCGGCATCACCCAGCCAACAAAAGCCAGAGCCGACAAAACTCGCAAGCTAACAAAAGCGTAACGATGTCATTCAAGTGTCATCTAAGGCGCCTAGCATGCGCACCATGTTACTCATCAGACCAATCCTCCTGACATTGCTTTGCGGCCTGTCGGTTGCTGGGTATGCCAATCAGACGGCCCCAGAGGTGCAGATAGGCGTTGGCGAAAATTCTGGTAACTACTGCTCTGGAGGCCTTGAAGACCGTAAGTTAATTGAGCTTGGCGACGGCATCAGGGATCAGTTTAAGCAGACGACGCAGTTGGACTGTCAGTCTGCAGGTGGCGTGCCATTGATTATGCCTGACTTGCCTGCGCCAAAGGCTGAACGCCAAATGCTCGCTTAGACGAGCGGCGCAGGCAAGGATCCTCCCTCCAACGATCTCGACTAGTAGGTTCTCAACGCGTAACCGCGGTCCAGCATGCAACGTTTGTAGTCGTCAAAACGTGCATCGCTCACGACTAAATCATCCTCGTTTGTGTTGGCACTGTGCAAGCAAGCAAAGTTATCCAGGCGATATTCAGCAGACGTTTTGTTGTCAGCGTTCCATGCATGCGTTGGGCCGGATGTCGCCGTGTGAGAGCACGCAGCGCTGATTAGCGTCAGGGCGACGATGAGTGCAATCTTGTTCGTATTGTTTGTGTTTTTATTCATACCTTTCTCCTATTGCAGGAGATGTTACATCGCGCCTACCTCACAATTATGACGAAAGTATGACAATTGAAATTTTTTTTAATGAAATTTTGATGATTAATCGCAGCGCGAAGCGCCAGCAGCACCTAACTTGCTGGGATTAGACGATAGGGGCAACAGCGAAAAGGGGCGCGAATAACGAGAGGTTAGGCGTTAATTGGAAGGTGAAAATCTATAACCGATGCTGCGAACTGTTTGCACCGTGCGATCCAGTCCATGCGGCTTGAGAAGCTTGCGCAAACGCAAAATATGTACGTCCACTGTACGTTCTTCGACATACACGCTGCGCCCCCACACGCGGTCAAGCAGCTGGTTACGATTGAATGCGCGGTCAGGGTTGCGCATCAACAGTTCGAGCAATCGATATTCGGTGGGACCGGTGTGAACCTCTTCACCATTNATGGTAATTCGATGACTATCAAGGTTTAAGCGAATGCCGCACGCCTCCAGCACGTTGTCGGCAGGTGCACCGCTGCGTCGCAGCAGTGCTTTGACTCTAGCGAGTAACTCGCGAGGCGAGAAAGGCTTGGTAATGTAATCATCGATACCNCTGGCAAAGCTTTGNAGCTTGTCGGCTTCTTCGCCGCGTGCAGTAAGCATAATAATGGGTAACTCCGCGGTAACTTCATCACGACGCAGCCGCTTGGCAAAGTCTACGCCATCCATGCCCGGGAGCATCCAATCAATAATCGCCAGATCTGGGATTTTGCTGTCTAAAAGCTGGATCGCAGTNTCTGCNGTNTCCGCCTCGACNGTGTCATAACCNTCACGACTAAGGGTGAATGCCAATAGATCTCGTATTTCTGGTTCGTCTTCNACAATCAGAATTTTGTGTGCCATGATCGACTAGCAGTGCCGCGGTGGGCGCATTGTAACGCCGTCATTATGACATGTAGATTACATCGTTAAGTGGCTGAATTNGTGGCTTGATGGGGGGCGTGTTGTGGTGCATNNGCATACANCTGCAAATGCTGAAAATCCCTAGAAGTCATAACCTTGAATTTCGGGTGGTCAGGCTCGAGCANCCATCGCTCAANGACGCGCTGNGGCCAAGCCAACCGTTGTGCCANCTNGGGCGCGTCCAACTCNAGTTCGGCACAAAGCTGACGGGTGGCTTCGTTATAGTCAATATCGGCGGCATCTGGTATNTGCGTACCACACCGTACTTCACCTATCAGCTCGCGCAATTCGACTAGATCGCGGCGCGACAAAGTGGCGCTGTCTTGNTGTGGGTAAAGCCATGCCTCGCCACTTAAAGCGGATACATGTTCCATATATCGTTTGAGAAGCGCTCTGTAACTCATGTGCTTGAACTAGTCCTTGACTGGAAGATCGGCGCTAATTGTGACGTCTTCGTGGCAAATCCATGACAGCGAGTTCAGTCTGCGCCGCTAACCTCCCTAGGCGAAAATAAGGTCAACATCGTGTTGTGGTGGGTTGTCACATAATTCACATATATGAGTCATTTTTCATTCATTAATGAGCCCTAGTGTGTCGGCGGGGTCAGACACGACCCCGCTAACTAGTCAATTGTGGGGTTCAAACATGAAATGGAATGTTTCTCTTTCTCGCCTTGTTTTGTGCGGGATGGCAGCAGGCGGCCTTTTAGTAGGCTGTGGTGGATCGGGCGACATAAAAATTGCACCGGTAACGACCGACTCATCTACCGACAATTCGGTAAACAACAGCAACAACGTAGCGGCTCCAGTAGCCAATCCGTGTGCGTCCAACGGCGAAATACAGGGTGACTTTGAAGCGCCTCACTGCATGTATTCGACGGCGTTTGCGGACTCTGGAAATAATATTACAACAGACATGACACTAGTCGAATTAGATGACGACGGTGCTCACGTCTTCAACGGCAGTCTTTTCATCGGCAACGATTACACAAAAGCGGATCTCGCAGCCGCAGGCATTACCAAGGGCGGTGATGGTCCGCAGCTGACCATAGAAGCCGGAGCTACCTTAGCTTTCCTAGATAAGTCCAAATTTATGGTAATCATGCGAGGATCAACGATATCAGCAGTTGGGACCGCGGCAAAACCCATAACGATTACTTCGCTTAGTGACGTGAATGGAACATTAGCCAGTCCAGAAGCCTACTCACAATGGGGCGGAATGGTTGTAAATGGATTTGCTGTAACTAACAAATGCAGCTACACCGGAACTCGAGGAGCGACCGATTTTGCGCTCGAGGCGGGGGCGTATTGCGACATCCCATCAGAAGGATCACTCGGACAAGATGCCAACCACTACGGCGGCACGAATGACGAGGACAACTCCGGGCGTATGGAATATGTCATCGTCAAGCACACCGGAGCCGAGGTTGCCAACAATGATGAGCTCAATGGGATAACCTTCAGCGGAGTTGGTTCTGCAACGGTGCTCAAGAACATGCAAGCGTACTCAACCTACGATGACGGCTTTGAATTTTTCGGCGGTTCCGTAAATATGGAAAACGCAGTTTTAGTCTACGTTGCTGACGATTCTTTAGATTTTGATGAGGGATATAACGGCACGATTACAAATGCGCTCATTATTCAAGCAGAGACGACCGGTAACCAATGCATTGAGTCGGATGGAATCGGTAGCTATAAGAATGCTGAGGCTGCTGATCTCGCTCGTAATGCTGACTTCGTCACGCGTAAGTTAAACAGCGCGCCGACGGTTCTAAATATGACTTGCATCTATTCTCCCAACGAAGGAAAGAATGGCGTTGCACCTCATTCATCTGGCGCTGGACTTCGCTTCCGTGAAGGTATAGCCCCAACCATCAAAAACGCGCTGGTTATTGGCACAGGCTTAGCCGAGGGCGACACGGGCAATAACTGGGCTATTCGAATAGAAAGCGATGAATCAGCGAGCGCCTTCACCGCGGGCACTGCATCCATAACGGGTTCAGTATTCGCGGCATTGGATAAGTCAAAGGGTACAATTGGAACCGCAGACGTCGACGCGTTTTTGGCGCTCGCGGCTAATGGAAGCAGCGTGTTCGCTGACGTTACCAC
>NHET02000024.1 GCA_002170355.2 Gammaproteobacteria bacterium TMED92 | reverse complement strand
TGCAGTTTGTTAACCGAAGTCTCTGAAGTCAGAGGCTCGCCTTTGATCTGCTTGGTTAAATAGCGCAGACCGTTGTATTTCATCGCCGCTATTTTCATTTCAAACCGCGCCACGGTGCGCCTTACGCTGGGATCCTCCTGGGCCGGCTTGCCCTGTTTTTGGGTGGATTTAACCAGCTCTTTTAAGCTATCCAGCTTGGCCAACATTTGTGTCACTTCACCGATGCTTGAGCGCTCATTTGCTAATGCCGAGACCGTNACTTTCCAGCCCTCGCCTTCGGCGCCGAGCCGGTTCTCTATTGGAACCTGCACATCAGTGAAAAAGATCTCCGCAAAGTGTTTGTCGCCGGCCATGTTTTCGATTGGCCGCACTTCAACCCCCGGAGCATCCATTGGCACCAACAGACAAGTAATACCGTCGTGCTTGGATTCCACGTCGAACTGGGTGCGTGTGAGGAGAATGATCCATTGCGACCAGGGCGCTCCGGTGGTCCAAATCTTCTGTCCATTGACCACATAATTATCGCCATTGAGTTCGGCCTTACATTGGATCGCCGCCAAATCAGAACCATGATTGGGTTCAGAGTAGCCAGTACACCAAGTTACTTTGCTGTCCAAAATATCGGGAATAAACTTGCGCTTTTGCTCTTCGGTACCGTATTCCATGATGCCAGGGCCAACCCAGGCGAGGCCCATCATGGAGGTGCCCAAAGGCGGTGCTTTTGCTAAAGCCATTTCCTCGCGCAGAATCGTCTGCTCGATCAAACCGCCGTCGCTACCGCCGAATTCTTTGGGCCAAGAAAATCCTACCCAGCCCTTCGCGCGCACTTTTTCTAACCAAGTACTAAGAAAGTTTTTGTCACGCTGTTGCTTTGGCGGCAGATTGTCGCGAATAAAACCGCGCACTTCTTCGCGAAAAGCGTTTTCCTCTAGGGTGTAGTCAAAATCCATTACAGTCCTCCTAAGCTTGCGACGCGGTCGAGGTGAAAATCGGAGTCGCCGAACATTGGGCGCGCCCACTTTGATCGTTTCAAATACAGTTGCGCATCGTACTCGGCGGTGAAGCCAATAGCGCCATGCAGCCCAACACCATCGATACCGATCTGGTTAAAGGCATCTGCGGCATAACCTTTCGCTAACGACACGGCCCGCGGCAACTCAGCTGGATCGTCGTCTGCGCACCAACCGGCGAAGTAGCACAACGAGCGATAGCTCTCGAGATCCACATACATGTCGGCCAAACGATGCTTAACACCTTGGTATTGACCAATAGGCTTACCAAACTGAATACGTTGTTTGGCGTAGTTGCCGGTGAGATCAAGAATGGCACCGCCCGCTCCGACCATCTCGGCGGTGACTGCAAGCGCGCCGCAATCGGTGAAATAAGCCAGTTGTTCTGCTGACATGGCCAGCAAGCTCTCTGCAGTGACTTGCACACCGTCAAGGTCAACGCTGGCCATTGGCTTGGTGCTGTCCATGGTTGGTTGCGGCGTTATGGTCACTTCCTCTTTGCCTACCGCAACCAGAGATAAACCGTCAGCAGTTTGCACGGCCAACAACAGATAGTCCGCGGCGCTGGCGTCATTAACGAAAGGTTTCTTGCCGCTCAGCACATAGCCTTTGTCGTTGGCCGTTGCGGTGGCAGTAATCGCAGCCGGATCTATCCAATTCGGCTCGTCGTACAAGCCCAGCGTGCACGCGACTTCGCCATTCACCATTGGTGGCAGCCAACGACTCTTTTGCTCCTCGCTAGCGCAGGTCAAAATAGCGATGCTCGCTAGTGCGTGGGAAGTAAAGGGCAGCGGACATAAGCCAGTTGCCGCGGCTTCTAAAACAACCACTTGGTCGATCCACTTTAATCCTAAGCCGCCATAGGCTTCGGGCACCATCAGCCCCAACCACCCTAGTTCCCCGGCCTGACGCCACAAGGCCAAGTCAAAACCGGCGGTTTTGCTGATCTCGCGCACTCTCGGCATAGGACAAGTTTCCTGCATAAAGCGCAAGACTTGGTCGCGCAGCAGGTTTTGTTCTTCGGTAAAACCAAAATTCATAATGCTTGCTCTCTTATCCGTATCAGCTACCGCGTAGCGGGTTCACTGGTGGCCAAGTGTCTTTGCTGGCAAGAATCTTTGCGCCTATGTCTGCAACGTCCCAAGTGCCTTCCTCGAGGCTGCGTTGTGCGATTGGCGTAACCTGCCAGCTGAGAATGGATACATTGTTTCCCGCTACCAGCCATTGCCGGCCGCTGACGTCTTTGGCCTCGTCAGTACATAGCCAAACCACCGGTGGTGAGACAGCCTCGGGTGGAAAACTGTCTTGNACTTCCTCAGGCAGTATGTCTGTGGTCAAACGCGAGGTCGCGGTGGGTGCCAGCACGTTAACGGTAATGCCGTACTTCAGTCCCTCGAGCCAAAGGCAGCGCATAAAACCAGCGATGCCTGCTTTTGCAGCGCCGTAATTCGTTTGGCCAAAATTGCCTAAAAGTCCAGAGGTCGAACTGGTCATGATGATACGGCCCCCTGTGCCTTGNTCCAGCATGGCGTCGTAAGCCACCTTGGTAACGAGGTAGGTGCCGCGTAGGTGTACNTCGAGGACGATGTCCCACATCTCGTCGTCCATATTCTTGAACGACTTGTCGCGTAGAATGCCAGCGTTGGCTATTAGGATGTCGATCTTGCCGTAGGTTTCAACAGCGCATTGCACCATTCCCTCTGCGTCGTCGCGGCTGGTGACCGAACCATAGTGGGCGGTGGCTTCGCCACCNGCGGCGCGGATCTCNTCTACCACGCTGTCTGCCATCGAGCTACTGGCNCCAGTACCATCACGCGCGCCGCCCAGATCGTTGACGATTACCTTGGCACCTTCGTGTGCTAGCAACAGCGCGTGGGCGCGACCAAGTCCGCCACCCGCACCAGTTACCAACGCTACCTTTCCATCTAACATTCCCATAAAACCTCCTACGCTCGATATTAGCCACCGACACGGTGGCGGCAGCGCGCAAGAATAGCATCTTGATTAGCTGCTCGACACGTGGGNGTAAGGAGCTGTGATTGGGTAGAACTACCAGGCAGGTTTGTGCCAAATTGCCGACACGCGTAGCCAACAGGGGTAACAAAGATGGATGAATTATTGAATTTTTCGGGCAAGGTGGCATTGGTCACCGGTGGCAGCCGTGGTTTAGGCAAGGCGATGGCATTGGCACTTGCAGCACGAGGTGCCGACGTAATAGTGACCAGCCGCAAAGCGGCTGCTTGTGAGGAGGTTGCGGCAGAGATTTCTGCTATGGGTCGTCAAGCAATGGCCTTTGGTTGTCACGTAGGTCATTGGGGCGAGATCGATGGTTTGGTTGATGCNGCTTACGAGCGTTTCGGCCATATCGATATCTTGATCAACAACGCNGGCATGTCGCCGTTGTATGACAAATTGTCCAACGTCACTGAAGAATTATTCGACAAGGTAATTGCGGTGAACTTGAAGGGACCGTTTCGCTTGATGGCGTTAGTCGGTGAACGCATGGCAGCAGGAGCAGGTGGTGCGATNATTAACATTAGCAGCACTGCGTCATTGAACCCATCACCCAATTCCGAGCCTTATGGTGCAGCGAAAGCAGGTTTGAATGCACTTACCCGTTCTTACGCATTTGCCTACGGTCCACAGGTTCGGGTCAATTGCATTGCAGCAGGNCCCTTTTTGACTGATATCTCAAAGGCATGGGACATGGCTGCTTTTGAAAAAAATGCGCAGAAAAATCTAGCACTAGGACGCGGCGGTGAACCTGAAGAAATTGTTGGGGCTGCATTGTATCTGGCGAGCGATGCCGCGAGCTTCACCACGGGTACGGTGATTCGTGTTGATGGCGGCACGCCATAAGGCCGCTTAGAGGCCATGCTGCGCACTTATTGCGGCGACGACTGCGGGGCCGAAATCTTGTTTGTAGACACTCGACAAAGNACCCAGGCCGCCAGGGTTGGCGAGGTTCACCTCCATAAGATAACTGCCCGCGGTATCGATTGCTGCGTAGCCGATGCGTCGTTTGCGCAGACCATCCATAACGGTGTCGAGTAATGTTTGGTTAACCGCAGCAGCAGCTACGGCGAAGGCTAGACCGTCTGCCGCTAAATTGGCGCGAATACCCTGTTGGGGCTTGCGTCGGTAGCTGCCGATGATCTTGCCCCCAGCAACCAGTGTGCGAATCTCGCCGTGCACAATTTCTGGAATGAAACGCTGTAACACAAAATAGGCGCCTTGTTGGCTGTCCATGACGCTGTTGATGACCGAGTAATGATTAGGGATAACATGATGAACNCCGCGACCGTAGCTACCGGCCAAGGGCTTGATAACCCATTCGCCACCATGGTTTTGCGCAACACTTTGCAGCTCCGCTGAATCGTTGCTGATATACGTCGGGGCGCACAGTTGCGCCCACTGCGCCTTGCCGTGGGCGAGCACTTGCTCAGCAATAGGCGTTACCAGTTGTGCCTGTGGTAGCTGGCTCAACAGATGCGCACGATCGAGGAAACCCGCCCTGGCGCCAAACCCTAGTGGCCAGACCAGATCGGCGTCGGACAGGTGATAACCGTCAATGCTTAACCCATCAGGGCTAATGCGCAGGCGTTGCGGGTCGGCCTGTGCTACCTGCCAGCCGCAATNGGTAAAGGCCTTAGGTAGCCGCAGATGGTTGTCGTTTGACGCAGTGTCGGCAGCGCTATCGGAGATTAAAAAGATGACCGACTTGGGCATAACTTATCCATGCGTGAGGAAGGTTTAGGGTGATGAGCTGATGTTAGCAATTGCCCGTGGATGGCCCTAGTATTTGCCGAATATCGGCACGACTATCAGCAATATGAAACAAAACACACTGCCAGACTACACACTTCCGCCAGAGCAAGTGCCTCTAGTGCCAAGCCTGACGTTGCCAGAAGCGCAACGGCAACAGCTAAAGGCGCAAATCAAATCTCAGCTTGCAGCACTAAACGCGGTGTTGGTCGCTCACTATTATGTAGAGGGCGATATTCAGCAATTAGCGGAAGAGACCGGCGGTTGTGTGGCTGACTCGTTGGAAATGGCGAGGTTTGGGCGCGATCACCCGGCGCAAACGTTGATTGTCTCTGGTGTGCGTTTCATGGGCGAGACCGCAAAGATTTTGTCGCCTGAAAAGCGCGTGTATATGCCGACATTACAAGCGGAGTGCTCGCTAGATCTTGGGTGTCCACCAGACGCCTTTGCAGAATTTGTGCAACGGCATCAAGACCGCACCGTAGTGGTCTACGCCAATACCTCGGCTCGAGTTAAAGCTTTGGCAGATTGGGTTGTAACCAGCAGTTGCGCGCTAGAAATTGTGTCGTCTCTGGATCGCGCAGGTGAAAAAATTCTCTGGGCGCCCGATCAACACTTGGGCCGCTATATCCAAGCGCAGACCGGCGCGGACATGCTGCTGTGGAGCGGGGCGTGCGTGGTGCATGAGGAATTCAAGACCGAGGCTCTGGATAANATGCGTCGGGTGTACCCGGATGCGGCGGTGCTTGTGCACCCCGAATCACCCGAGGGGGTTATAGCGCTCGCTGACGCAGTCGGATCGACAAGTGCCATCATTCAAGCCGCCAGCGAGCTACCGAACAAAGAATTTATCGTCGCGACGGATCGCGGCATCTTTCATAAATTGCGTCAGTTGAACCCAGACAAACTGTTCATCGAGGCACCCACCGCCGGTGATGGCGCGACCTGTCGCTCGTGCGCGCACTGTCCGTGGATGGCGATGAATGAGTTGCAGTGTCTGAGTCAGGCACTCAGCGATGCTAAGTATCGGGCCGCAAACGAAATCCATATTGATCAGTCGATCGCTGAGCGGGCGAAAATGCCATTGGACCGCATGCTTAGCTTCCGGGCCTAGCTATTTTGCATGCGAATGCTGGTTCGAAGGTCCTGAATGCGCTGAGCTAGCTTAGTTTCTAACACCGGGTTGGACTTTCGTACCAAGCGTTGTGCGTACTCCAAATGTTGAATCGCGCGATGCAAAGCACCGTGCAAGTAGAAGTACTCGGCTCGCGCAAGGTGTACGCCGGTAATATTGCTGGCCAATCCGGCCGTCTCCGCAAGTAGGAACCAAACATTTGTATCCAAGGGGCGAAACTTCGACTGGGTTTGTAATACTGATTCGGCGGCAACATATTGCTTGTCAGCGATCAAAGCTTGCGCGTACAGCATAGTCAGCGGGAAGTTGTCCGGATAAATTTCTAGTTGCTGCTGCAACAACGTTTGTGCGGCATCCAACTGTTGCGCGGCGATCATCAACTCCGCAAGAGACGCGTTAAAGAATATGCTGCTGGAGATTTTCGCACCCAGGCCGCGCATCAATTGCAAAGCCCTATCGTGCTCATTGGTCTTGGCGAGCGCTAATGCTAGGCCGTATTGCAGTGCCGGGTCGTCAGGGGTTTGTTGTAATCGTTCTTGATAGTCAAAGACGTCCGCCTTCGGACTTTTCGAAAAGTGCTGTTTTGCGCGCAAGCGCACCAGTTGGTACTCCAATTGGTCTGGCCAGTTGCGGTTGCTACTTTGCGGATTGTCAGAAAAAAAGTCCCGGGCTTGATTGCGCGCGTCACTGATTCGAGTTTCGGACAGTGGGTGGGTCAGTAAAAACTCAGGTGGTCGACTGGTGAATCGGTAGGCATTTTGCATACGCTCGAACATGCGGGACATGGCGTTAGGGTCAAGATTGGCGCGGCGCATGGTATTTAAGCCCACCCGATCCGCTTCGCTTTCGCGCTCGCGGCTAAACCGCAGTTGGTTCGACTGTCCCGCCGCTTGTGCCGCAGACATAGCAGCCATTCCCGCTTCGCCACCGCCGGCAGCACCGACCAGTAACGCTGCGATCATAGACGCCAACATCGGCACCGATGAAGCTTGGCGCTCCTCGATACCGCGGGCGAAGTGGCGCTGGCTAATGTGCGCGAATTCATGAGCAACCACAGACGAATACTCATGAATGTCCTGGGCATAAAGCAGCAGGCCGAGATTAATACCGACAATCCCGCCGGGTGCCGCAAACGCGTTAATTTCCGGATTGTCGACCACGATAATACTCTGCAGCGCCTCGTGCATTTGCGCGTGTTGAGCCAGACTTTGCATGTGCTGTTCAACGTAGTATTGCACCAACACATCTTCAGTAATGGGTAGGTTAGCGTGCAGTTGGCGCAGGAACGCCTCACCAATCCGACGCTCCATTTGTGGTGACACGATGCGTGAAGCGCCATCACCCAAACTAGGAAGGTCTTGAGCTGCAGCAGTGCTGCCAATAAGGCACAGCAACAGGCTAGCCAGTTTGCCTAGTGGCCTACAAACACCGCCTGAATGGTTTGTGCAATAACGCATGCAGCGGATACTACGCCAAGCGCAGGCCGCTGGGTATTGGGCGCAATTTCGACTAGCGCAGCGCCTTGCTGTGGTACATTGCGCGCTTGGAAACTCGCTGTATAACTACCATGTCTACGAATACCAATAGTGCTGCAACTGCCAACGATATGGCGGTCATAGAACTGGATGTCACCGGATTGAATTGCCCGATGCCATTACTCAAAGCGAAGAAAGCCCTCAACGACATGCAGGCGCAGCAACAGTTGCGTGTGCAGGCTACCGATCCAGGCTCGGTCAGAGACTTCGAGGTGTTCGCTCAGCAGAGCGGGCATCACTTGCTCGAGTCCAGGCAACAGGGCGATGTTTACCACTACGTTTTGCAGAAAAAGGGCTAAAACCGGGCTGCGTCAGCATGAAATTCTTCGACATTATCAATCAATGGGCGAACCGCTACTTTTCGCAGCCTGACGCTATTTATCTGGTAGTGATGCTGGTGGCAGCAACGGCGTTGTTGATGACGCTTGGCGGTGCGCTAGCACCGGTGCTCACGGGACTAGTGATTGCGTTTTTGCTGCAAGGCGTCGTCACACGCTTGCAGCAGTGGCGCGTGCCACGTCTAGTAGCGGTGTATAGCGCGTTCTTAGTTTTCCTCGGCAGTGTGCTGGCGTTGTTCCTACTAGTGGTGCCGTTGTTGTGGCGGCAACTGCAGAGTTTGTTGCAGGTGCTCCCGAGTCTCGCACAACGCATTCAGGAGGGGGTTAACGATCTGTCGCAGAGGTTCCCGGAATACGTCACCCAAGAACAAATTGCCGCGGCCTTGGAGCAAGTCAGTGGGGAGTTAGCGAACGTCGGTGGGGTGGTTTTAGAGACTGCATTCAGCCAGGTTTTTTCGCTAGTTGGATTGCTGCTGTATTTGGTGTTAGTACCAATCACGGTGTTTTTTCTGCTCAAAGACAAAGATCAATTGATCAGCGCCATTCGCGCGATTCTGCCAGCCCAGCGTCCAATGCTTAGTGCTGTAGCCGCTGAAATGAATACTCAGCTCGGCAATTATGTTCGTGGCAAAGCGCTAGAGATCCTAATTGTCGGCTTCGCGACTTTCGCTGCATTTATAATCTTAGGCTTAAATTACGCTGCCTTGCTCAGTGTGATAGTTGGATTTTCGGTACTCATACCTTTTGTTGGTGCCGCCGTAGTTACCCTGCCTGTTTTCGCGGTAGCGGTTCTGCAGTTTGGCTGGTCTGCAGATTTAGCCATCGTTATGGCGGTCTATGGGGTGTTGCAGTTTTTGGATGGCAACGTGTTAGTACCGCTACTATTTTCAGAAGCCAACGACTTACACCCGGTGGCTATTATCGTCGCCATCCTCGCTTTTGGCTCGTTGTGGGGTATATGGGGCGTCTTTTTTGCGATACCGCTAGCGACACTAATTAAAGCAATTTTTAACGCTTGGCCGCGTTCTTTGGCGGCCGCATCCAATCAACTCTCAAATAAAGGTTCAGAATGATGATTCGCAAAACCTACCTAATCGCTCTGACGTCGCTGTTCTTGGTCATATTTGGCTGCGCCAAGGACGAGCCGGCGCCGACGGAAGCAAAAACCATAGAGCAACTCACCGCTGCTAGTGAGCGAATAGACGGATTCTTTACCCTGTTTCGCAACAATGCCGATGGCAGTTTGCACATGCTCATTCGCGAAGATCAGCTGCAACAGGAGTTTATTCACACCGTGGTTGCGCAAGATGGTGTGGTTGCTGGTGGTCATTTTCGTGGTCAATATCGCGACAATAAAGTGTTGCTGTTGCGCCGACACTTTGACCGCATAGAGTTTGTTGAAAACAACACCAGCTTTTACTTCGACCCCACAAGTCCGCTGCAGAGGTCTGGTCAGGCGAACATTCCACCAGCAGTGCTGGCAGTGGAAAAAATTGTTGCCGAAGACAAAGAAAAGAAAGAAATCCTGATTGCACTCGACGCTGTGCTGTTAAAAGAAAAACTGGCGCAGATCAAACCCTCAAGCGACCCTAAGACCAAGCCGGGTGAAAAGTTTGCACTAGGTAAGCTCAGCGAAACACGCTCCAAGGTCGTTGCGGTCAACAATTACCCGCAAAATACTTCGCTGCTTACAGAAATGGTGTATGAGAATCCGGCGCCGGTGGTGCGAGGTGATGAAGACGTCACAGATAGTCGAGCCATAAGCGTGCGGGTACAGCACACCCTGGTTGCGATGCCGGAAAGTGATTTTACGCCAAGAGCAGCTGACTACCGTATTGGTTATTTCACCGATCGGGTTACCGACCTAACCAGTCGGGATGTCGCCCCTTATCGCGACATGATTAATCGTTGGCATCTGGTCAAACAAGACCCCTCAAAGGAATTGTCCGATCCAGTGGAGCCGATCACGTGGTGGATAGAAAACACCACGCCCTATGAATATCGCGACATGATCGAAGCGGCGGCCCTGAGTTGGAACGTCGCATTCGAGAAGGCGGGCTTTTCTAACGCCATTGTTGTCAAACAACAACCTGACGACGCTGAATGGGACGCCGGCGATATTCGTTACAACGTCTTACGCTGGACTTCCTCGCCGAACCCGCCCTTTGGTGGCTATGGACCGTCGTTCACAA
>NHET02000097.1 GCA_002170355.2 Gammaproteobacteria bacterium TMED92 | reverse complement strand
CGGGCGAATTGTTGGTGACGGATTTGAATTTCAGGTCACTGACACCCAAGTCAGCGCGGCCCAGCATTTACATATCGGCAATTTGACTAAGGGTGTTGTTGCATCTGGTGCTGCTGGCGTCGCTGAAGTTGGGTTGGTGAGCCGCGACCAAACTCGGGCCAATCATTCGGCGACTCATCTTTTACACGCTGCATTACGTCAAGTACTAGGCGATCGGGTGCAGCAGAAGGGATCTTTGGTTAACGCCGAGAAGTTGCGCTTTGATTTCTCGCACGAAGGTGGGATGAATCGCAAACAAATTGCCGAGGTCGAAGACAGGGTGTGCGAACAGATACGCCTAAACTCTGTTGTAGATACTCGACTAATGCCCTATGACGATGCTGTAGCGAGCGGTGCCATGGCGTTGTTTGGCGAAAAATATGAAGACGAAGTTCGCGTGTTGACCATGGGCGATGGTTATTCTGTGGAGCTCTGCGGTGGCACGCACGTTGCGCGCACAGGCGACATAGGAGCATTCAAGATTCAGTTGGAGACAGGAATTGCCGCGGGCGTAAGGCGCATCGAAGCTGTCACCGGTCAGGCAGCGGTGGCGTACAACCGATTACAAGAAGATCGATTGTTGGCTGCCAGTGAACAACTAAAGACCAACCCGCTCGAATTATCTGACAGAATTATTCAGGTTATTGGTGAAAACAAAGCTTTTGCTAGGGAAATAGAATCTTTGGGTCAAAAAATAGCCGCCGCGCAAGGCAGCGACCTGGGTGAATCGATCCTAGACATTAACGGCGTGGCATTCTTGGCGGCTAAAATAGACGCGGACAGCAAAACGCTTATGCAGACTTTAGATACGCTGCGTGCAAAAGCGTCTAACGACAGTGTGTTTGTACTCGCCAATGAGCAAGGCGGGAAAGTTGGTCTGGTTGTAGCGGTAAGCAAGGCGCTCAGTGCGCGGCTTGCGGCGCCAGAGCTGCTAAATGCAGTGGGACATCTCGTCGGAGCCAAAGGCGGCGGTCGTGCTGATCTAGCTCGTGCCGGCGGCGGCAATAATCCTGCCGGTATTGACGAATTGATCACTGCGAGTAAAGAGTGGGTGGCGGAGCAGTTGCACTAGCCATGGCCCTTATCGTCCAGAAGTACGGCGGCACAAGTGTCGGCGATGTGGATAAAATCCAAGGCGTGGCGGCGCGGGTGGCGCGCTATAAGAAAGACGGTCACCACGTTGCAGTAGTGGTTTCGGCAATGTCGGGAGAAACCAATCGTCTGATGTCGTTGGGACAGCAAATTGGTGGCGAAAAGCCGTTGCCTAGAGAGTTAGACGTATTATTGTCGTCTGGCGAGCAAGTTACCATTGCATTGCTGAGTATGGCGCTGACAAAGCTCGGGTTAACAGCGAAGTCTTTTTTGGGTGATCAAATAGAGGTACGTACAGACTCTGCTCATGGCAAAGCTCGAATAGAGCGGATGGATACACAAAAGCTTAGAGATTGTCTAGAGCTAGGTACGGTGCCAGTGGTGGCAGGTTTTCAGGGCGTCAACGCACACGGGGATATCACAACTTTGGGCCGTGGTGGCTCCGATACCTCGGCGGTTGCATTAGCAGCAGCGCTACAAGCCGATGAATGCGAAATTTGCACCGATGTTGATGGTGTGTATACGGCGGATCCTCGCATCATCAATAATGCGCGGCGCTTAGGACAGGTCACCTTTGAAGAAATGCTTGAGTTAGCAAGTCTGGGATCCAAAGTCTTGCATCCTCGCTCAGTAGAATTTGCCGGACGCTACTTGGTGCCGCTTAGGGTGCTCTCAACCTTCGAAGACGGGCCTGGCACCCTGATTACAATGGAGATGGATAACATGGAACAAGCCGTCGTTTCAGGGATAGCGCATGCGTTAGATGAGGCGAAAATAACGGTCTCGGGCGTGCCGGATATTCCCGGGATTGCGTCGAAAATCCTCGGACCAATCGGGCGAAAAAACATTGAAGTCGACATGATCCTACAGAATACAGGTGCCGACGGTTTAACGGACTTCACCTTTACGGTGAAGCGCCAGGACTTCGCCGACGCCCTAACGACGTTAGAAAGTGTCGCTACAGCAATAGACGCTCGAGAGGTAAACGGCGACGATGCCATTGCTAAGGTTTCTATAGTGGGTGTTGGTATGCGCTCCCATGCAGGTGTGGCTACGCGTATGTTTGATGCCTTGGCCGCAGAGAACATAAACATTCAGATGATCTCGACTTCAGAAATTAAAATTTCCGTTGTTGTGGCTGAGCGCTACATGGAGCTTGCGGTCAGGGCTTTGCATGCTGAGTTTGGCCTGCAAGAGGACAATTAGCGTATTGGAGACTAATCGCAGTTTCGTGGACTAAACGGCCCAGGCGTAGCATGGACGCACCGGAGAGGCTAAGAAAGGCGGAAAAAACTCAGATAAGTTGAACATCAGGCGACACTAGGTACCACTGGGAACAAGACAAAAACTGATGCATTGGCAAAAAGACGAATTGGTCGACCACTATGTTCAGGCGCTAAATCTGGCGGCTGTCCATCATGCTCCATTCTCGCATCTGTTTGTGGAAAAGCTTTTTCCGCAAGATGTGTATGACCATCTCACTGAGCTGCTGCCGCAGATCGACGGCTATAAGTCGTTAAACCACCGCGACGCCATGCGCGAAGACGGTACCAGCACACGAGAAGTGTTGCCTTTCAATGACGCTTATCTGGAACCTTTGCCGGCGGAGCAAAGCGATTTTCTGAGTCTGCTTAAGTCCGTACTCGATGACCGTCGGGTCGGTGAAAAGTATTTCGAACTGCTGGCACCAGATCTGGCTAAACGCACCACCGCGAAGATTCCAGAGCAGGTGCAAGCGTTTCCAAAGTCAGGGTTATTTCGTGATGCCTCCGGCTATAAGATTCAACCTCATAAAGACATCAATACAAAAATAGTGACCACGCAACTGTACTTACCAGCGGATGAAAGCCAATGCGAATTTGGCACCACGCTGTATAAACGCTCCTTCAAGGGGCGCATCATTCGCGAGCTCAACAAAGTGTCGAGTAAAAAGCGCAGAGAGTTCGAACCAGTTAAGACGTTTCCATTCCTCCCCAATTCAGGCTACGCATTCATTGTCGGCAAGAAAAGCTGGCACGGCAGGGAACCGGTTCCAGCGGGGCTGGGAAATCGGTTTTCGTTAATGAACATATACTATAACCACCCTGATGTGCCGTTTTACGACAAGTAACCGTGTCGTTGGCGATGCAACTTAGCATATGGTCGCGACGATTAGCGCAACAGGTGTATGTGATTGGTAAGGATCAGGTATGAGCGAGACAATGATTAGGTATGTCCATTCAGAGCGGGCTTACGACCAGTGTCTCAACACGACCCAGATCGACAGTTGGCGCCAGCGCGGTTTCGCTTTAGTACATGACTTACTGCCTAACGCGTTGCTGCAAGAACTGAAACAGGATGCCGTAGATTTTTATCCGCAGCCGGGCTCCGCGGCGTCAAAGCATTTTCGTAATTTTGGTAGCGCGCAGAAGTTTGTGTTCCCCGCGGAGTCAGCAGCCTGTAATGCGGTAACACTCCACCCTATATTATTGACCGCCGTGGCGCAGCTGTTAGCAGTAGAGCCTGCGCAGTTGCGGCTTACCCAATCTGATCTCTGGCCAAAGTACGGCCACGATGAATCTGTAGACAATACCGATCAGCGTATTCACTGCGACTATCCGAATCACTCGTTATTGCACCCGCCAGAGTGGACTAAACCCGAAGCAGTAGAAATCATTATTTATCTCAATGACTTTGAGGAATGTGAAGGTGCCACTGCAGTTGTACCTCGTCAGGGGCAAGATGATCCAGCTTACCCATGGCCGATTACGCAAACGCCGGGAGTTGCGGGGCTCGATTATGTGAATGATCGTAGTAAGGCAGAAGCGTACCTGGCCGAACACAGCCCTGAAGCGGCGAGATTTCGCGAACGGCATTTGTATCCGCGAGAAGTGGTCGCGAAATATAAGTTTGGGTCGGTGCTGTTTTATCGTCATGACACTTGGCACCGCGGACGCCCGGTAAAGAAAGGAGCGCTTCGGCTCGTGCACAATTTGACGTTCAGCAAGGTTGGGCACGATTGGCTTAATGTATTGCATCCAGGGTGGTCTTGGTCAATGTATCGAAAAGACAAGCTAATGGAGCAGTTGGTAGCTCAAGCTACAGTAGAACAGCGAAGTGTGCTCGGGTTCCCGTTGCCGGGGCACGCGTATTGGACTTTACAGACCGTGGCAGCGGTTGAGGCTCGTTATCATGGGTTTGGTATCGATATGGCGCCGTACAGAGACGCGCTCGCTTAGAGATAAGCTGCCATAGTTATGAAGGGACAGACGCTGAACGCCGATTACGTCATTGTGGGAGCAGGCTCTGCGGGCTGTGTTGTAGCCAATCGATTGTCAGAAGACGAAAACTGTTCGGTGATTCTCCTAGAAGCCGGCGGCACGGATCAGCGTTTGATTGTGAAAATGCCCTCGGCATTTTATCTGCCCATGCAAAGTAGAACTTTGAACTGGGGTTATAAAAGCGAGCCGGAAGAGCATATGAACGGCAGACGCCTTGATTGTCCCCGCGGTCGAGGGTTAGGGGGTTCGTCCTCCATTAACGGTATGGTTTATGTGCGAGGACATGCCCAAGACTATGAGCGTTGGCAGGCGTTGGGCGCAGAAGGTTGGGGTTATAAGGATGTACTGCCGTACTTTAAGAAGGCGCAAGGATCTCGGGCTGGGACGACGGCGGATACTGCGCGCGGCTTCGATGGCCCGCTGGTTACTACCAATGGCACCATGAAAAACCCCTTGTACGGCTACTTTTTAGACGCGGCGCAGCAAGCAGGTTTTGCCTATAGAGAAGATCTAAACGACGGCGAACAGGAAGGTTTTGGGCCGTTGCCAATGACTGTAGCCGATGGCGTGAGGCAATCCGCCGCGCGCTCTTACTTAGCTCAACCACGAAAGAATCTGCGCATCTTGCGTAATGCGTTGGCGACGAAGGTCGTCACGCAACACGGCCGGGCGGTTGGCGTAGAAGCTCGGGTCCAGGGACAGCGGACTGTGATTCAAGCAGACCAAGAGGTCATATTGTCCGCAGGGGCCATCAATTCACCGCAGTTGCTGATGCTTTCTGGCGTAGGTGATGCGAATCATTTACGCGACGTAGGGATTAATGCGGTCGTAAGTTCGCCGGGTGTTGGGCAGAATTTGATGGATCACTTAGAGGTCTATGTGCAGCAAGCGTGCACCAAGCCGCTGTCGTTGTACAAAGATCTAAGTACCTGGGGTCGCTTAAAGATTGGTGCTCGCTGGCTATATAACCAGACCGGATTAGGGGCAACGAATCACTTCGAGGCGGGCGGCTTTATGCGCAGTGGTCCGAGTGAGCCTTACCCAGACATACAGTTCCACTTTCTGCCAGCGGCAATGTCTTATGACGGCACTAGTAGGGTTCAGCAACACGGCTTTCAAGCGCACGTGGGGCCTATGCTGCCGCGTAGTCGCGGTGCGATTAGATTGCGCAGTAACGATCCAATGCAAGCGCCACAGATAAAGTTTAACTATATGAGCGATCCAGCAGACTGGCGCGTTTTTCGAGCGGCGATTCGCGCTGCCAGACGTATATTTGCCCAGCCCGCGTTAGCGGCAGTATCTGGTAAGGAACTTAGTCCCGGCGCTGACGCGCAGAGCGATGCTGAGTTAGACGAGTTTGTACGCAATCATGCGGAAAGTGCTTACCACCCTTGTGGTACTTGTCGCATGGGTAGCGATGGTGACGCGGTTGTGGACTCCGCTGGTCGGGTCAATGGCGTGGCTGCACTAAGAGTGGTGGACTCGTCCGTCTTTCCGCACATTCCAAACGGTAATTTGAACGCCCCGACCATCATGTTGGCGGAGAAACTAGCGGCTGCGATCAAAGCAAGTTGAGCGCAGCCGCCGGCCTGATTACTTAACTTTGATTCGCTAGAGCCCAACGACCGCAGGATGCGGCGCAGGCAAGCTCAGCACACCATTGTTAACTGCTGCTGTAATTTTGTTGGCGGCAGCGCCGCTTGGAGACTGAAGCGACTTGANANCGNGCCGTAGTAGCNNTCGCGACGGANGANGTTNTTGTCCTCGCGGTCATTATGTTCGTAACGCTNGCCCTCAATACTCTATATCCCGTCGTGCCCATCCACGTGAATTNCGTTGCNGACAAACCCCGGCACATCCATGGTAACGGTGAAAGACTTTTCNCCTTTTGAAANATCCACGACGGGTATCCAGCAGGTTTTATTTCTCGATCCTGTCGGTGCTTACCCGAGCAACGATTCGCAAGGCTCGTAACCCAAATGGTGGACCAACTTAGGCAGCAGACCTTGCGAGCTGTAAAGGTGTTGGAAAACATTCAAGATATGGTTGGAGTAGTAGCTGATCTGCTCGAAGAGGTCGCTGTTAACGATATAGTTAGGGCGGCGATTGACTCGTGCTACGAAGAAAGCCGTGTTTATGGTGTCGACGTATCCTTGGATCTAGACCGTTCAGAGCCGGATGTGTCTTGTGATCCCTTACCTCCACTGGCGTCATTATTGTTTATCCAGCAGCCGCCTCCGGATGGTGGCGGGGATACGATGTTCGCAAATATGTGCGAAGCGTATCACGCGCTCTCTACGCCGCTAAAAAAATGGTTAGTGGGGCGCATGGCAGAGCATGATGGACGCAAAGATCTTGCGGCATATAACGTCCGTTTGAATCCTGGCCAAACCTACCCGCGTGCCGAGCACCCAATTGTGACTCGGCACCCGCAAACCAANGAACCGATTCTTTTTGTGAATGCTAGTTTTACCAGCAGACTAGTGGGTTTAAGCAAAGCAGAAAGCGATGCCATGCTAGACATGCTATGCGCGCACACTGAGAGTAACCCACGTTGGCAATGTCGAGTGCGTTGGTCAGCTAACACTCTAGTGATGTGGGATAACCGGTGTACGCAACATCATGCCGTTTGGGATTACCACCCTAATAGGCGGCTTGCCAGGCGCGTAACCGTGCAGTGTGCCGAGCCTCCCATGGCATACAGCTAATGCNCCCTAACTAAGGTGGTTCATTCGTGCTCGCAGTGGCACGCTCGGCAGGTTCGGTAGTTGAGCACATGCGCGCAGGCGATTAAGACCGCACCAAGGACAGTCATGAGCGTTTCGCCGGCTTCTCCTAAACTGAGAAGGTCGGCGAAGATGGCGACAACAAGACTTGTCACACCAGCGAATCCGAGAGCAATAATGCGCCAATTTCCGTGCAGGCGGCAGCCTAAGGACAATGCGATTGCACTGGTTGGTAACACCACAATCACCAGCGCAATGTGAAAGTTCTCGTCGGCAAAGGCAAAGGTGGCGANGACTGGAATAGTACTGATCAAAATCGGTAACGCCAGGCAGTGCAAAAGACACAGCACTGATAGTCCGATAGAGCATCGGTCCAATAAANCGACGCGCATAGTTAGCNTAACCCCGCATCGTTGGCACAGTCTCTACACAAGCACTCGAGTTCGATCTGATTGCTCATGAGATTAAAGCCAACACTCTCTACCGCATTGGAGATACCCCTGATTAGCGACTTGGTAATGCCGACTTCCTTTACGGTGTCGCATTCCGTGCAGATAAGAAATTGTGGTACTTCATGTTTGTGGTCGCAGGCAATGTGCGCGCAGGCAACATACTTGTTTGCCGTGTNTAACCTGTGCACGAGGCCCTCGGATTGCAAAAATTCAAGAATGCGATAGATCGACATAGGAAGCAGATGAGAACCAAGTCTATCTCGGCAATAGTCTGCCAGGTCGTANGCCGAGAGCGCTTTTTCGGAATCGATTAGACCGGCGAGCACTTGTCGACGTTTAGTAGTGAGTTTGCCGCCNTGATCTGCACAAAGTTGTTCGGCCCGCTTAAGTATCAGCTGTGTATTCATTGGAATGCCNTAGATCTAGATATGGCTGCTAACGGTTATCAATNTTGCTGNCCNCCTAAATCNTAGGAGCGCGCGGCGGCGTAGGCGCGCCACGCTGGTAGCAGGCTTAGCAGCACGGTGGTGGCGAAGATAAGCGCAAGGGCGACGAAACTGGACGGATGCAGAATCTGCAGCGACAGCACAAGTCCCAACTCGCTTGCCAACGAACTGTTGGCAAATGTAATGGCAGTGAACAAGCCAGCAATGGCAAACACAACGCCCACGCTGACAATCAGCAGTGATTCCAGTACCAAAAGGCTGACGATAAACAGAGATGGAGCGCCAATGCTGCGAAGAATCTCGATCTCTCTTTTTCGCTCACGCATTGATGCGAGCATCATNGCGTTGAGTCCGAACAGCGCAGATAAGAAAACCAAAATAGATATGCCGCGCAGGACGTTCTCTATGCCGCCAACCAAATCCCACAGTTGGGCCAGAGCGAACCCAGGCAAAATAGCGAGTAGGGCTTCGTCTTCGAATTCATTCACCCAGCGTTGGAGCTGTAAGCTGAAAGCCGCTGAATCAAGGCCAACCAGCAGTGCGGTCACCGATCCTACTGGGTGATCATGGTCGTGGTGTCCATCGTGCTCGTCGTGGTCATCACGGTCATGTTCCGCGGCATGCTCGCTGTCCTCGTGGTGTGATCCGTCGTGTTCGTATTCGTATTCGTATTCGTGTTCATGTTCGTCATGTTCGTCATGTTCGTCATGTTCGTCATGTTCGTCATGTTCGTCATGTTCGTCA
>NHET02000021.1 GCA_002170355.2 Gammaproteobacteria bacterium TMED92 | reverse complement strand
CGGAGGTGCAGACGCGCGAATATCCCCAGGGCTTTTACTTGACGTTGTATCGCCGTGAGGTCAAACGCGCGTTTCACAGCAATAAACTCTGCGGCGTCAAAGTGCGGCGAATGTTGCAAAAACAACTGTAGATAATGGTCGATCTTTGATTCGTCATGCCGGTAATAGCAGTCTCGCAGCAGGGACGCGATGTCGTACAAACTCGGCCCGATTAACGCGTCTTGAAAATCTACCACTCCCAGTTGGTTATCGTTGAAGAGCAGATTGCGACAATGGAAATCTCGGTGCACGCAGACTTGGGGTTGCGCCAGCATGGTGTCGATGCAGAGGCTTTTTGCAGTGCGAAGAACGTCAGCACCAGCTGCGGCCAAGGTCGCTCCTTTTCGTCCCATAAGATCGAGCAGCAGCCATTGCTCAAAAAGATCGAACTCCATGCTCAACCTAGCTTGGTCGTACTCGGGGATATGCCGTGAGCGAACTGTTTGCAGTTTGCTGATTGCTGTAACGGCGGCGGTCAGTGCAGCGCTCTCTATGTTGGTATTGTAAGTCTGGGCTAATTCAGTGGCCCCCAGGTCTGTCATTAACACAAAGCCGCGCTCGAGATCGCTGGCTATGATGCGTGGCACGGGAATGTCATGGTGGGCAAAAACTTCGGCCAAGATGACAAATTGGTCGTTGTGCTCTAACTCAGGCGGGCTGTTCATAGCTACCCAACTACGCGTTGGTGGACCGGCAGATTGCACGCGGAAAAAACGCCTATGGCTAGCCTCAACAGCGAGGGCTAGGATCGACGGNGCATTGGTTTGCGTCGTTTCGGCGCACCAAGCGAAAAATGTGGCGTCGTCTTGCATGGTTGGATTATAGAGGGCCAAGAGCTTTCTGGTGGTAGCAATTCGCGCAAAGCTGCTGGGCTCAATGTTGTTACTAATTCCAATAGCACGACGATTGAGCGAGACTGCGCCCATGATTAATCGTTTGCTTAGCCTCCCGTTACTTGGTGNTCTGCACCTTACCCTGTTGTCGGCAGGTGAAGCGGTAGCGGCTAGTTCGTCGCAAAGCATAGATTTGGNGGGCGAGCTGGCGANGGAATTGTTTGTGCCGTCAGTCAGCAACCCGGGCGCGATGTGTGTTGGGCGCTACCAACTGCCGGATTCAGCGACCAGAGCGGGAAAAGACGCGAATTTGCGCGTCGCGGCGGATTCTCTGACCGGCAATTTGGACACCGGTGTTGTGTTGTCCGGTGCGGTAGCGATCAGCCAGGGCGCGCTGCAGATTACTGCGCCGCAAGCAGAGATCGCAGCTGATTCATCCATTCGCTTTAGCCAAGGCCTGCAAGTCCAGCAGCCGGGTGTCGTGATGCGGGGACGCCAGGCGCAATGGCTAAGAGGTGGGATGAGCGGCACTGCGGGGAGGTTGCACATAGAACGCGCCGAGGTGGTGTTTGGCGTCAGCGAGCTGCGCGCGACGGCGGAGCGGCTAGAGCGTGGTGCAGATGGGCGCTTGCTCATAGACGGTGGTGAATTCACCTATTGTGCGCCGGGCGATGACGGTTGGCGCCTAAGTGCGCAAACGCTGAGGCTCGCCCCTGATACTAACCAAGTGGTGACGCGGGGGNCGGTGCTACGANTTAAGTCCCTGCCGGTACTCTATTTGCCGTATCTGCGACTGCCAATGCGCANCGGTGATCAGACTGAAATGCGACGACAGAGCGGTTTCCTGGTACCGGAACTTGGTTACGGAGATGAGGATGGCGTCAGCGTTGCTGTCCCCTACTATCTGAATCTTGCCGCCAATCTTGATGCGACGGTACAACCAAAATTGATTAGTAATCGCGGAGCCGGCCTGGCGGCGCAAGTGCGTTGGCTAACGCGCAAGCAGAGCAGCCAATTGCAAGGCAGCTTTTTAGCCGGTGACGACATCTACAACGGTGTTATGAGTCGCCGCCGCTACGATCAATTTGGTGGGTTTGATGAATTTGGAGCGTTCGCGGGCGCTGACCGTTGGTTTGGTAATTTTCGTCACCAAGGCCAGTTTGGCGCGTTGCGCNCCGTTGCCGACTATTCCGCACTCAGTGACCGGGATTACTTGCGGGATCTTGGCGCCGACTTTGATTTGGCGCGAGATCGCTCCTTTGATTCAACCAATCCAATGGATCTGCAACGGCGCGTGGAGNTGTATTACCAACGTAANGATTTCGCGGTCAAGCTGTGGCACCAAAGTTTTCAGCGCTTAGACCAACTACCCCAGCCCAGCTATAGCCGCTCACCGCAGCTAGACATTACTTATGCGCGTCGGTTGGGGGCTTTCTGGAGTGTTCGAGCCTTGAGCAGTTGGGTTCAGTTCAGACGAACAACAGATGACTTCTTTGCCCCGTATGCGTTACCGACAGATGTGCAAGATACCAATCAGGNGCGCTCTGGCGAGCGTTGGCACGTGCAACCAGAATTGTCCTTCCGACGCCGCTGGGCAGCTGGGTTTCTTCGCAGTGCCGCCGGCATCAAATTTACGTCCTATGCGCTGCGACAGGACCATCAAACCGAGCAGCCTTGGGTAGGTGATGACACTCCGCAGCGCCAAGTCGGTTACTTGAATATCGATGGCGGTCTTTACTTGGAGCGCAAATTATCAATCAGAGAACGTGGGTGGNTGCATACGTTAGAGCCGCGAGCGTTGTATCTGCGCCAAAGTTATTCCGATCAGTCGGCGCTGCCACTGTTTGATACCACGACGATTCTTCCCGGCTACAGCCAGCTGTTTCGTAAAGAACGGTTCGTTGGCTTGGATCGAGTGGGCGATGCTAACCAGCTTACCTTAGGCGTGACGACGCGCATGTTGTCGGCGCAAAACGGTCAGGAATATGCAAGCTATAGTCTTGGCAAGATATTTTACGCGCGCAAGCATCGCGTTGGGCTGCTGGGCAACACACTAGCCAGCGATGCGCCCTCAAGTTCGGTGTTGGCGAGCGAGTTGAGTTTACGTTTTGCAAAATATTGGCAATTAGACAGTCAGCAGATTTGGCATGACGAAACGTCGCGCTGGCAAGAGCTGGGCGCGTCGTTGCATTATCGAGATGACCAACGGCGGCTGCTAAGCGTCGGCGCACGTAAACGCCGGGCTTCGGCCGAGTACTTAGATGAAGCGTTAGAGCAATTGGAGTTGTCGGCGATTTGGCCCACGTCCAAACAAATGTCGTTGATGGCAAGCTGGCACTATGATCTCCAGCGGTCGCGCACGGTGGAAGGATTTGTTGGTTTGCAATACGACGACTGCTGTATTCGCGCACGGTTCATGCTTACCCAAGCGCTGCGCAGTTCAGCCTACCTGCCATTGCGAGTGGCCGGCAGTGCCGATTACGCGTTGCGCCGCAACCAAGGCATTGCCATTGAGGTAACACTGAAAGGCTTGGGNGGATTTGGTTCCAACATCGACCGAATGCTTAGGCGTGGTGTCCGTGGGTATGAGGTCCTAGACCCAGCGCGTTGATCACTGTATCCACTCCCAGCCTGAGATACACTGCGCCACGGTCGCTAGTACTCTGCGACATAGCCGCTAAGAGGAAGGTTGTAGATAAGGCCGGACGGTGGTGCGAAGATTAGCGAAGTTGGTGTCGCGATTACGCTCAAGGTCACTTTGAAGATTGGGTTAAAGGTTAGATTTATGTCCTTAAAACTGGTGTCGAGAAAACTAGAGTCAACAATCGCTNACGCGGTTCGGGGGTTGAAAGTATGCGCGCTCGTTGCGCTGCTAGGGCCTGCATTAGCGCAGGCGGAATATCAAGAGCTAGACGGCATAGTGGCAGTGGTCGACGACGATGTGGTACTCGCCAGTGAATTGATGGAACGGCTGGAGCTGGTGCGGCGTTCAAGCGCCGATAATGGTCAGCGTTTGCCGCCCAATGACATATTGATCAGTCAGATCATGGAACGACTGATTGTCGAAAATCTGCAGCGTCAGGAAGCCGAGCGGCGGGGGGGTACTATCGATGATGAAACCCTCAGTCGTGCAGTGGCGCAGTTTGCGCAAAACAACAACATGACGCTGGATGAGTTTCGACAAGCGCTGGCGGCAGACGGTAATGACTTTCGTCAATTTCGCGAGGACATTCGCGACGAGATGACTGTAAATCGGCTGCAGCGCGCATTAGTGTCGCGGCGCATTTCTATTACCGAACAAGACGTGCAGGGGTTGCTGAATTCACCTTTTTATCAACAGCTGTTCTCGGACGAATACCGAGTAGGTCACATTATGATCACGTTGCCGGAGAACCCGTCAGAACAGGTCGCGACGCAAGCCGTAGCCAAAGCTCAAGGCTTGGTGCAAACGCTACGCGATGGTGCTGAGTTTGGACAAATGGCAATGGCGGAGTCCTCTGCCAGTTCGGCGTTAGAAGGCGGTGATATGGGCTGGCGCAAAGCTGGCGAATTGCCAAGTCTGTTTGCGGAGCCGGTGTTGCAAATGACCGTGGGTGAAGTTGCGGAACCAATTCTTAGCGGCAGTTCTATCCACATCATTAAATTATTGGAGCAGCGTGGTGCGGGTGTGCAAAAGTCGAAACAAACCAAAGTGCGGCACATATTAGTTCGGCCCTCGGAGATTCGTAGCCCCAGCGAAGCGGAGGCGATAATCCGTGACGTGCACCAGCGCTTGTTAGCTGGCGGCGATTTTATAGAGTTGGCTACAGAATTCTCGGAGGATCCTGGCAGCGCTTTGAATGGCGGTGATCTGGGTTGGTCGACACCAGATCAGTTTGTGGGCGCGTTCGCTGACACCATGCAAAACACCGACGAAGGCGCATTCAGCGAACCGTTTCTCAGTCAGTTTGGCTGGCATGTGTTGTTGGTCGAGGGACGGCGAGAAGAAGATATGAGCGATGAAGCGCGGCGCAACATGGCGTTAGAGCTGTTGCACAACCGGCGTTTCGAGGAAGAGCGCCAAGAGTGGTTAAAAGAATTGCGCGACGAAGCATTCGTAGAAATTCGCTTGCCGAATGCCTAAATCGAATTTTCCTTATCGGTTGGAATCGCGGCCATGATTGTCGTAACACCCGGTGAACCCGCAGGGATTGGCCCAGACCTAGCGATACAAATTGCCCAACAAGAAGCAACCGCGGCATGGGCGGTAGTAGCAGATGCCGACATGCTGCGCCAACGAGCGCAGCAATTGGATTTGCCGTTGCAACTCCATGACGACCTTGACTGGCCATGCAAACAAGCTGGCGATCTAAGGATTATCCATACGCCCCTTGCGCAGCGAGTCATCGCCGGCCAGCTTAATCCTCGCAATGCCGCGGGTGTATTAGCTGCGCTAGATGTGGCCATAGCCGGCGCAGTCGATGGGACTTTTCAAGCTATCGTCACTGGCCCCATGCAGAAGTCGGTGATCAACGAGGCGGGCATATCGTTTAGCGGCCACACAGAGTATTTGGCGGCGGCGGCTGGGGTCGACGATGTGGTCATGTTGTTGATGACCGATGCGTTAAAAGTCGCTTTAGCGACGACTCATGTACCGCTGGCCGAAGTACCTGCGGCGCTTACGCAGTCCCTTTTGGACAGACGACTACGCATCTTGCAGCGCGCCTTGATCACAGACTTTTCGATATCCAAACCGAAAATACTGGTTGCCGGACTGAACCCTCACGCCGGTGAAAACGGCCATTTGGGCCACGAGGAGATAGCTGTGATTGAGCCGGTATGTGCTGCGTTGCGCAAGGAAGGTATGGATATTGTTGGGCCGTTACCTGCGGATACTTTATACACCCCAAGGCAGCTAGCGCATGCTGATGCGACCATGGCAATGTTTCACGACCAAGGCTTGCCGGTATTAAAGTTTGCTGGCTTTGGTCGGGCGGTTAATGTGACGTTGGGGCTGCCGTTCGTACGCACTTCGGTGGATCACGGTACCGCATTGGACTTGGCGGCGACTGGTAACGCTGATGCTGGCAGCTTTGTCCAAGCTCTGGCGGTGGCTCGAAGCATGTCTGCGCAGCGTCAGGCGTAATGCGTGCGCGTAAGCGTTTTGGTCAGCACTTCCTCAGTGACGAAGGGGTCCTGCAGCAGCTGACTCAAGCGATAGCCCTAACGCCTGGTCAGCAGGTGCTGGAGATTGGCCCAGGAATGGGCGCTTTGACAGCGTATTTGATTGCTGCCGCTGAAACCGACTACACCGCAATCGAGATAGATCGCGATCTTGTTCCGCTGTTACAGCAGCGTTTCCCAAGTATTCGCATTATCAATTCAGACGTGCTCGAGGTGGTGTTGGAGACGGTACTAACCGACTCCGAACAAGGCTGGCGTGTGGTGGGCAATTTGCCTTACAACATTTCATCGCCACTCATCCTCAAGTATGTGTTGCACAGTTATAGTGTTCCGGGCCGTATTCGCGACATGCACTTTATGTTGCAAAAAGAAATGGCGGATCGAATGCGCGCCCAGCCGGGGACCAAAGCCTGGGGGCGACTGAGTGTAATGGTGCAGGTGTTTGCTGAAGTAGAGGGGTTATTCGATGTGCTGCCATCTAGCTTTACTCCGCCGCCCCAAGTGGATTCGGCAGTCGTGCGAATTGTGCCACGCCGTGACGTTGCCCTACCGGCACAGTTGCAAACCCTAGATCGAGTTTTGCGTTTGGCATTCTCTGCGCGGCGCAAGCGCTTGTCGAATGCACTGAAAACGCTGAACATTGACTGGTCGGCAGTCCAAGCAGAGCCACAGTGGCGCGCGGACGATGTTGGTTTGAGTGAGTTTTTACAGATAGCCCAATGGGCAGAAGAACATTCACAGCGGTAGACGAGTAATGAGCGAAGATAAACAGCAAGCGATTCGCGTCAGCGTGGAATGCATGCATTTACCCCAAGAATCGAAACCAGATGAGCATCGCTACGCATTCGCGTACACCATTACCATAGAAAACAACTCGAACCAGGCCAGCCAGCTGCTAAATCGTCACTGGCTCATTACGGATGGACAAGGAGAAGTAGAAGAGGTCAAGGGGCCAGGTGTTGTGGGGCAGCAGCCGCGCATTTTACCTGGTCAGGGGTTTCGCTACAGCAGTGGTGCGATCCTTAAAACCCCGGTTGGCGTCATGCAGGGCAAATATGAGTTTGTTACCGATTCTGGCCACCACTTTGATGTGGACATACCTCAGTTCAGTCTTGCGGTTTCGGCACTTGTGCATTGAGCGGCGAGCCAGAGAGTTCTTGCGCTAATGGCTACCTACGCGATTGGCGACATTCAAGGCTGTGATCGAGAGTTAGTAGCGCTTCTCGAAAAGCTTGGCTTCGGCGAATCCGATGAGCTTTGGCTCGCAGGCGATTTGATCAACCGCGGGCCGGACTCGCTCAAAGTGCTGCGGCGTTTATATCGGATGTCTGGGCAGTGCCGCATAGTCTTAGGTAATCACGATTTGCACTTCCTGGCGATACTTTACGGAGGCCATTCACCTGGCCGTTCGGACACATTGGACGAGTTGTTGGAAGCGGAGGACGTTGCAGAGCTAGGGTCTTGGCTACGACAGCAAAAGCTCGTGCACCTGTCCGAGCCACACAAGCATGTGCTAGTGCACGCAGGTATTCCCGCTGCTTGGAGTATTGACCAAGCGCTGATGTACGCGTCTGAGGTAGAACAGGTGATGCAGGGCAATGCAGAAATAGGTTTCGCAGATTTTTTCCGTCAGATGTATGGGAACGAACCAGCGGTTTGGAGTGATTCGTTACGGGGCATGTCGAGATTGCGCGCTATTACCAACTATCTTACTCGCATGCGCTTGGTTGATGCGCAGGGGGTTATGGATTTTGCGCACAAAGGGGCACTTGCCGCTGCGCCAAAAGATTTGCAGCCTTGGTATAAAGGTCGGGTTGCCCAGCAATCGCCCCGCGTATTGTTTGGCCACTGGGCGGCACTCGCCGGTCATACCGGCCAAGCAGATGCAATTGCCCTCGACACCGGCTGCGTGTGGGGGCGTTCGCTCACCGCTTACTGCCTAGAAACAGGCCAGTTTATCCAGCAACAAGCGTTGTAAACTGTCGTCCATGTCGGGTTTTTTAGAAAATCTAGAGTGTTATCTAGTCGGTGGCGCTGTTCGCGATGAGTTGCTGGGTCGTGCTAGCCCGGATCACGATTGGGTAGTGGTCGGCGCCACGCAACAACAACTGTTGGCGCTGGACTTCGTTCAGGTCGGTCGAGACTTTCCGGTATTCTTGCACCCAGCAAGCAAAGAGGAATATGCGCTGGCGCGCACCGAGCGTAAACGCGGTCGTGGTCATCGGGGTTTCACCGTGGACGCCAGCCCAGAGGTTACCCTGGATCAAGACCTGGTCCGCCGCGATCTCACCATCAACGCCATCGCCAAAGATCGCAAGGGCAATCTCATAGACCCTTTTCGCGGCCAACAAGACCTAAAAGATAAGGTGTTAAGGCACGTATCTGACGCGTTTGCAGAAGATCCGCTGCGGGTTTTTCGAGTGGCGCGATTCGCCGCGCAGTTGCCAGATTTTCAGGTGGCTCCAGCCACCCTGAGGCTGATGCAGCAGATGGTGCGCGATGCAGAAATACAGACGTTGTCTGCTGAGCGGGTGTGGCAGGAATTCGCTAAGGCCTTGGCGGCGCCGAGGCCTGAGCGTTGGTTTCAAGTGCTCAGCGCCTGTAACGGCCTAGAATTCTGGCAGCCGGAGTTAGTCGACAGCCAGCCGCGCCATTTTGCTGCTGGAACAAGCGAACAACGATTTGCGCAACTGCCGCTAACACTCACTCAGCTGCATGCCCTTGCGGATCGATTGCGGGCGCCAAAGCGGTATACACAATTGGCATCCGATCGTCTTCAGCATGGGGAACTCATAGCCGCATACCCCTGGCAAGAAGATCAGGTAGAAGTGCTCTATCGCGCCCTCGATGACTTGCAAGTGCTTCACGACATGACCCGGCTCAGGCGCCTAGTCAGGTTACTGCAGCCAGATCTTTCGGCGTCTGTGCTGCGTGAGCTAGAGACGCTAAGACAGGGATTGCGCGCTGTCGCGTTGCCCCCTAACCACGGTCTGTCTGGGCGCGATTATGGTCATGCACTTGGTACAAGACGTATTGATTGGCTCCGCGACTATTTGGCTCGGTGAATGCGTAGCCCGACTACAGCGTCGGCGATTGCCTCCGGTTTTCGAACTTCCACCGTTACGCCAACAGCCAAGGGTGAATCCAGGCACACGTTCGCGATGTCGTTGATCAGCGTTTCGATTAACAAGTACTCGCCGTCGATGGTCAGTGATTTCACCCTCTCGGCAAGGTCGGCATAGTTGAGGGCGTCTTCTATATTGTGGCTTGTTGCGGCGACGCTAATATCGGTCTCTACGGCTAGATCGATAATCACCGTCTGTGGCGTTATGCGCTCGTGCGGCAAAATGCCGAGTATCGCCGTTACCCTAAGTTGTTCGACAAAAACGATGTCGTTCATGCATCACCAATGGCTGGTAGCTCGTCTAATGGCCAACGCGCGCGGGTATTGATCGCCAATCCGGTATCACCGCCATTAGCCTGCAATCGCAGCGCTCCGGCGTATGCGATCATCGCACCGTTGTCGGTGCATAACTGTGGTGGTGCGTAGTACACCTCTGCGTCTAGCTCGCGCTCAAGTTGTTGGCGTAACCGTTGGTTTGCGCTTACGCCACCCGCAATGACTAAATGCGGGGCTCGCGCCTGCTTGACGGCACGACGGCATTTAATCACCAATGTTTCGACCGCAGCTTCTTCGAACGCTAACGCTATATCGTCGCGATCAATGTCGCTGAGTGGGCTGTGCTGCTGCACTGTGTTAAGCGCGTAGGTTTTTAAGCCGCTGAAACTAAAGTCTAGTCCGGGTCTGTCAGTCATCGGGCGTGGGAAGCGGAACCTCGAATCTATACCGAGCTGGGCGTTGCGCGCTTCTGCACGCTGGGCCGCCTTGGCCACGGCCGGACCACCAGGATAATCGAAATCCAGTAGCTTGGCGGTCTTGTCGAAGGCCTCACCGGCGGCGTCATCAACAGATTCGCCTAGCAGTTCGTAACTGCCGAGTTCCCGGACCAACACCAGTTGTGTGTGGCCTCCAGAAACCAGCAGCGCGACAAAGGGCAGTGGCGGTTTGCGTTCGTCCAGCAGCGGAGCCAATAAATGCGCCTCCATGTGATGCACAGCCAGAGCGGGAATGCCGAGCGCCCAACTGACCGTGCGGGCATAGCTGGCGCCCACCAACAAAGCACCCATAAGTCCTGGTCCAGCGGTATACGCAATGCCGTCCAAGTCGCGCAATGTATACTCAGTCTGGTCGAGCAGTTGCTGGGTCAACGGAGCGATTTTGCGGACGTGATCCCTTGAGGCGAGTTCCGGCACCACCCCGCCGTAATCGGCGTGGAGATCCACTTGGCTGTACAACACCTGATCGATCAAGCCTTTTTCGGTGTCGTATAGCGCCAGCCCCGTTTCGTCGCAGGACGTTTCTATGCCGAGAATTAACATCGACCCATATTACCTAAGGTGCGTGACGACGTCCCGGGAATGACTCAAATTCCAGAACGTTTGTGCATGGAAAATGCCATGTATTCGGTTGCTGACGCATCGGCCGCTGTGTAGAATCCGCGCCCTTGGTTATTACAAGTAATTAGAAAAGCAGTTTTATGCCTCACGTAAGAGTTAAAGAAAACGAACCATTCGACATTGCACTGCGGCGCTTTAAGCGCTCGTGCGAAAAAGCCGGGGTGCTCTCAGAAGTGCGCCGCCGCGAGTTTTATGAGAAGCCGACAGCGGTACGCAAGCGCAAGGCTGCAGCGGCCGTGAAGCGACATATGAAAAAGTTGCAGCGCGAATCGCGTAAGTTCGAGCGGTCTTACTAAACTCCCAACCAACATCCAGACTTAGGCCGATCATTGCCTTGGGGCAACGGGCCTAAGCCCTCTAGGCACACCATGTCTGCGCTAAAGCAAAACCTCAGCCAAGCCACCAAAGATGCTATGCGCGCTCGCGACAAAGAGCGGGTCGCGACATTGCGCATGGTGAACGCCGAAGTGAAGCGGCTTGAAGTGGATGAACGTCGCGAACTCAGTGACGACGACATCTTCGCCATCCTGAATAAGATGGTTAAACAGCGCCAGGACGCGCAAGCGCAGTATCAAGACGCAGGCAGGGACGACCTTGCCGCGATCGAAGCCTACGAAATCTCGGTGATCCAAAGCTTTTTGCCAGAACAGATGGACGAAACAGAATTAGTCGAATTTGTTGCCAACGTAATTGCCAATGCCGGAGCCAGCGGCATGCAGGATATGGGTAAGGTCATGGGTTTGCTGAAATCCCAAGGCGAAGGTCGGGTCGATATGGGGCGGGCAAGTGCGTTGGTGAAGGCGCAACTGAGCGGCTAAAGCGTTTCTCGGTGCAATGCGGAAGCGTTGTGATAGCCTGTAATTTTTATGGCAGTAGCACGACACTTTGGCCGGTCGAATTCCACAACACTTTATTAACGATCTGATCGATCGCGCAGACATTGTCAGCGTCGTAGGCGAGCGCATTGCATTAAAAAAAACCGGTAAGAACTACTCCGGTCTATGTCCATTCCACGACGAAAAAACGCCGTCGTTCTCGGTCAGTCCAGACAAACAGTTTTTTCATTGCTTTGGCTGCCAAGAGAGCGGCTCGGCGCTTGGTTTCATCATGAAGTACGAACGCCTGGAGTTTGTAGAAGCCGTGGAGTTGTTGGCTCGTGAGTTAGGTATGGAAGTACCTCGGGAACAAGGTCGCAGTGCAGCGGCGAGTGTTGACGAAGATCTATACACTATCCTCGCGCAAGCGGAGCAGTTCTATCGAAGCCAGTTGCGCGGAGCTAGCAACGCGGTGGAATATCTCAAGGGCCGAGGGTTAACC
>NHET02000118.1 GCA_002170355.2 Gammaproteobacteria bacterium TMED92 | reverse complement strand
CCCATGCGCTTCTTGGTAGCAGGGCGCTTAGCTGCCTTGATCTTAAGTAGGCCTGGCAGTGTGAACTCACCGACAGAACGCTTACGAATATGGCGCTCGATCACTGACTCAAGCTCGTCCATAACGGCACCGACCTGGGTTCGAGTCAGATTCGTATTGGTAGCGATTTCATTCAGGATTGCGGTCTTCGTCATTTTCGCTTTTACCGCAGGTTGGCGCTTAACCGCAGGAGCTGCTGTCTTAGCAGGCGCTTTCTTCTTAGCGGCGGCTTTTTTTGCTGGAGCTTTCTTAGCAGGCGCTTTTTTAGCGGGTGCTTTTTTCTTGGTAGCCATGATCTGGTCCTCTGAGTCGATTATAAACAGCACGATTCCACTCTGTTGGTCAGGTCAAAGACTTCGTGTCCGTTACCTCACCCTGGGGTTTCGATGCGTCTCTTTAATCAGCGGTCGCCTGAGCAAAATCTCTGCGGTGCCGGCCTCAGACTCTCTTGAGAAACACTGCACCGATCAATTCCTCTGCAATTCCTCTGCTAACAAGCAATATTCGTTGCCGCTCGTAAGCAAAAATCTGCTCAAAACTAACCCTGGCTCAGATTTCCCAGAAATTCTGCGATGGCGCCAAGAGGTTAATGAGCTCAGGCGTCACTGAACCAGATCTTTACGATCTGATGGCGAGCGTTATAGCCGATCGACCCTACTGCCGCAACAAAAAGTCAGCAAAATTACTGTCTTTTTGCTGGTTTTTTTAACATCATGCGCGGCTTGTTGATTACAGTCATAAAAAATCAAAATGCCGATCTACGAATACCGCTGCGCAAACTGCAACCATGAAATGGAGGTTTTGCAGAAAGTGAGCGACGCGCCTCTTGTAACGTGTCCAAACTGTGCGGCAGACAGCCTTAAAAAAAAGATCTCAGCCGCAGGTTTCCGTCTGAAGGGTGGCGGCTGGTACGAGACAGACTTTAAGTCAGGCAGTAAGAAAAATGTAACAGCGGGTGACAGTTCGTCGACCACAAAGACGACTGACAATTCTACACCGGCGGCAACATCCTCTTCGGAAAGCAGTGGCAGTAGCTCCAGCGATTAGCCAAGCCATCGTATGCTCGCTAACACATATCGCTTTTATTCTTAACGTTTATCACGAGGAAACTCATGCGCAGCCATTATTGCGGTGAATTAGGGTCAGCTCACGTTGGCGAACAGGTTGCCATCTGCGGTTGGGTGCATCGACGGCGCGATCATGGCGGTGTGATTTTTTTGGATATTCGAGATCGAACCGGCATCCTGCAGGTGGTGTTCGATCCGGATACAGCAGACAGCTTTGCGTTAGCCGACTCGGTGCGCAATGAGTTTGTGCTGGCCGCTGAAGGTAGAGTTCGACCGCGACCGGAGGGTACGGTCAATCCCGATATGCGCACCGGTGAAATCGAGGTGCTTGGCCAAGAATTGACGATTTTGAATGCAGCGAAGACGCCACCGTTTCAACTGGATGAATACTCCGATGCTGGTGAAGATATTCGCTTGCGCTATCGCTACCTAGATTTGCGGCGTCCAGAGATGCAACAGCGGTTGCAGATGCGCGCACAAATTACCAGCGAAGTGCGTCGCTACCTCGAAGAAGACGGATATCTAGACATAGAAACGCCCACGTTATCGCGCGCCACCCCCGAAGGTGCGCGAGACTATCTGGTACCTAGCCGCACCCATCCCGGTGAATTTTTTGCCTTGCCACAGTCACCGCAGGTCTACAAGCAGTTGCTGATGATGTCTGGCCTAGATAAGTACTATCAAATCGCTCGTTGTTATCGTGATGAAGATTTACGTGCCGACAGACAACCGGAATTTACTCAGATAGACATAGAGGCGTCTTTCATTACCCAACAACAGGTCATGGACATGACCGAGGGTATGTTGAGGTCAGTTTGGCGTAAAACCTTGGACATTGACCTGGGCGAGTTCCCGGTCCTCAGTTGGGATGAGGCGATGCGCGATTACGGCATCGATCGACCAGATTTACGCAATCCGCTGAAGTTAGTGGACATTGCGGATCTCATGAAGTCGGTGGATTTTAAGGTTTTCAACGGACCCGCGAATGATCCCGAGGGTCGTGTGGTTGCGTTGCGCGCGCCGGCCGCGGCGACGCTATCGCGAAAGGTGATCGACCAGTACACGGACTTTGTTGGGCGTTATGGCGCCCGTGGATTGGCGTACATCAAGATCAACGACCTGGCTGCGGGGCCAGAGGGTTTGCAGTCGCCAATCTTAAAGTTCATCCCGGACGATCTGACCCAGGCGTTGTTGCAGCGGGTAGGCGCGGAAGACGGAGACATCGTGTTTTTCGGTGCGGACAAGCAAAAAGTCGTTAACGATGCCATGGGTGCTCTGCGCAATGAGTTGGGCGCTGACCTGCAGTTGCTTGAGCCGGGATATCGACCCTGTTGGGTTGTTGATTGGCCCATGTTCCAGCGCACGCGCGAAGGTGGGTTTAGCGCCGAACATCACCCTTTTACTCGACCCACGTGCACGCCGGACGAGTTGCAAGCCCACCCAGAAGCAGCCAAGGCAGCGGCCTACGACGTTGTTGTTAACGGTTATGAACTGGGTGGTGGGTCGCTGCGAATTCACTCCGCAGCAATGCAGAGTGCCGTATTCGAAGTGCTCGCTATGGACAGCGATGCGCAATCTAAGTTCGGCTTTTTGTTGGATGCGCTGCAATATGGTTGTCCGCCGCACGGCGGTATTGCGTTGGGATTAGATCGTTTGGCGATGCTCATTACCGAGAGCCAGTCGATTCGAGAAGTGATCGCGTTTCCAAAAACCCAGAGCGCCGCTTGTGTGATGATGGCGGCCCCAGGAGCGGTTGAGGAGCAACAATTGCGAGACTTGCATATTCGACTCAGGCAACAACCGACCAAGGACAGTTAAGGGGCAGCGGTGGTGTTCCGACGCGGGTGTTGTGGGCATGTTAGGTGTGCACGCGTTTTATGGACGTTGAGCGACAGATCAGTAGGAGGTAGCGGCTATGGCCGGTCATAGTAAATGGGCCAACATCAAACACCGCAAGGCGGCGCAAGACAAAAAACGCGGCAAGCTCTACACAAAACTTATTCGTGAGATTACCGTGGCTGCGCGTTTAGGTGGCGGTATGGTTGATGACAACCCGCGCTTGCGTGCCGCAGTAGACAAAGCGTTGTCGGCGAATATGCCCAAAGACACTATTGATCGTGCGGTGCAGCGCGGCGCTGGCGATGCCGAAGGCAACGATGTCGAGGAATTGGTATACGAAGGTTATGCGTCAGGCGGCGTGGCGATCTTGGTTGAGGCCATGACAGATAATCGCAATCGTACGGTCGCCGAGGTTCGTCATGCGTTCAGCAAGCACGGTGGCAACTTGGGGACCGATGGGTCTGTGGCTTATCTGTTCACGCGGGTCGGGGTTATTAACTATGCGCCTGGGCATGATGAAGAGCAGATTATGGAAGCCGCGCTAGAGGCTGGCGCCGAAGATGTTGAAAGCGACGAAGAGGGTGGTATCACTGTAACCACGCCATGGGAAATGCTCGGACAAGTATCCGAGACGTTAACTGCGGCTGAATTATCGCCAGACCACGCCGAGGTCACCATGCTGGCGTCCACCACCAGCGAGTGTGATATTGAACAAGCACAGAAGGTGCTTAAGCTCATCGATGTATTAGAAGACTTGGATGACGTTCAGGAGGTCTACAGCAATGGCCAGTTCCCTGAAGAGGCTTACCAATAGCGTTTACGTTGCTAGTGCGCTGGCATCGCGGAGTTCGCGGTGATTGAGCGGCGACACATTCTTGGTATCGATCCGGGATCAAGGCGTACGGGTTATGGCATCGTCGCTGTCAAGGAGCGCAGCGTAAGTTATGTGTCTAGTGGCTGCATCAAGGCGGACCTGGGTGATATGCCACAGCGTTTGGGCACCATTTATCGCGGCGTGTGTGAGCTAATCACGCAATTCCATCCGAGCGAAGTTGCCATCGAAGAAGTTTTTTTGGCGAAGAATCCAGCTTCAGCGCTGAAACTAGGGCAAGCGCGCGGTGTGGCAATTGCGGCGGCGGTCGCGTCAGAGTTGCCAGTGTCCGAGTATGCTGCCCGTCGGGTCAAGCAATCACTGGTTGGCTCTGGGCGAGCAAGCAAAGAGCAAGTAGCGCACATGGTGCGAGTTATCCTCGGGTTGCCTGGCGCGCCGCAAGCGGATGCGGCGGATGCGCTTGCGATTGCCTTGTGCCACGTCAATACTTGCCAACTCGTCAGGTAATCGGACAATCCCGTTGATTGGCAGACTCACAGGCACGCTTATCGAAATCGATGCTGAACAAGCGTTTCTATTGCTGGACGTCGGCGGTGTTGGCTATGAGTTAGAGGCCAGCACTAATGCTTTGGCCGCTGCTCCCGCCATAGGGGAAACGATGACCTTGAGCACCCACTTTGTGGTGCGCGAAGACGCTCAGTTGTTATTCGGATTTTGTGACAGCGCTGAGCGCGAATTGTTTCGCACCGTGGTCAAAATTAACGGCGTTGGGCCGAAATTGGCGCTAGCGATTATCTCTGCACTCGATCCTGCGACGCTGTCTGTAGCGGTTGAAAATAACGAGGTTGGGGTTCTGACTGGCGTGTCCGGTGTGGGCAAAAAGACCGCCGAGCGCCTCATAGTTGAGTTGAAATCGAAATTACAAGATTTACTGCCGACAGGATCAATAGGGCAGCACAGCGAAAGCTCGCGCAGTATTCAACAAGCTGTCGGACAGGAAGCGCAAGATGCGCTGGTGGCGTTGGGATACAAACCGCTGCAAGCGCAGCAAATGGTTGCGCAACTGCAGCAGACTGAGGATTTGCCCGAGCAAATAACCACAGAACAATTGGTATCTATGGCACTGCGCAATGCGGCGCGCCGAGGAATCAACCCATGAGTATTGAACCCGATCGCTTTTTCTCGCCTAGCAAGGACAGCAATGACGCGCGTTTTGACCGCGCGCTGCGGCCGCAGGAACTAGCCGACTACATAGGCCAACGGGCGGTGAAGGAGCAAATGCATATCTTCATAGAGGCGGCTAGACAACGCGGTGAGTCGTTGGATCACACACTCATATTCGGTCCGCCGGGTTTAGGTAAAACGACGTTGGCAAATATTATGGCGCGCGAAATGGGCGCCTCGATTAAGTCGACGTCTGGGCCAGTACTGGAAAAGCCGGGCGACCTGGCAGCAATGCTCAGCAATTTAGATGCGGGCGATGTGCTTTTCATTGATGAAATACATCGCCTAAGTCCAGTGGTGGAGGAAATCTTATATCCCGCCATGGAGGATTTTCAGCTCGATATATTGATCGGCGAGGGGCCGGCAGCAAGATCCTTAAAGCTCGAATTACAGCCCTTTACGTTGGTGGGCGCGACCACCCGAGCGGGGCTGTTGACCAGCCCGTTGCGCGACCGTTTTGGTATTGTCCAAAGGCTCGAATTTTACAGCCTCGAGGAGCTAACAAAAATAGTTAGTCGGTCTGCGGTGAAACTAGAGTTGCCGATGGAGCCTGCGGGGGCAACAGAAATATCGCGGCGNTCTCGAGGCACNCCCCGAATAAGTAACCGGCTGCTGCGTCGCGTACGCGATTTTGCTCAAGTAAAAGGTGATGGGGTAGTTACTGCGGAGATTGCGGACGCAGCGTTAAATCTGCTCAAAGTCGATAAAGAAGGTTTTGACACGATGGATCGTCGGCTTATGGCCGCGATTGTTGAACAATTTGCTGGTGGCCCGGTTGGCTTAGATGCAGTGGCTGCAGCGATCAGCGAAGAAAAGGGTACGATAGAGGATGTCATCGAGCCTTATCTTATTCAGCAAGGGTACCTAGTGCGGACGCCGCGTGGTCGAGTGGCCACGCCCAAATGTTATTTGCATTTAGGCTTGGAAGTGCCTGAACCTACGGCGAGTCCCGCTGGTGAAAAGCGTCAGCAGAACTTACCGAATTTCGATGGCTGAAATGTGGCGAAGCTACATTGATCGTCGAAAAGACGAAGGCCGGAAACATCAATAAGTGGCTGCAAAGACACTTGCGGTGACTAGGCGATCACATTCAGAACAGCAGAAGATTAACAAGGCGGGAGGAGCACCGAGTGCCCGAACAGATTTCCATCTACGAACTGATTTCTAACGCAACCATACTGGTTCAGGTGGTGATGGGACTACTTGTGCTGGCGTCCCTAGTTAGTTGGGTAATGATTTTTCAGCGTTGGTTGTTGTTGCGTCGGACGCTCAACGAACTAGATGCTTTCGAGGATCATTTTTGGTCTGGGGTCGATTTGCGCGAGCTGTACAACGAGTTAATGCAAGAAGATAGTCTCAACAGTATTGAGAACCTGTTTGTTGCGGGCTTCCGAGAGTACACCCGATTAGCGGACCAGGCGGGAGCAGACGCTGAAGCTATTATGCAAGGCGTCCAGCGCGCAATGCGCGTTGCCCTGATGCGTGAAGAGTCCCGACTCGAAACTCACCTGCCGTTCTTGGCAACGGTGGGATCTACCTCACCGTATGTCGGATTGTTTGGCACCGTGTGGGGCATCATGAACTCGTTCCGCTCGTTGGCGAACATGAGTCAAGCCACTCTAGCATCGGTTGCGCCAGGTATTTCCGAGGCCTTGGTGGCAACGGCCATGGGTTTGTTTGCTGCCATTCCTGCGGTGATCGCTTACAACAGATTTGCTGCGAAGGTAGAAGGAATAATGAAGCGCTTCGAGGCCTTTAGCGACGAAGTCACAAGTATTTTGCACCGGGCAGCGCATGCTCAGGCGACTCAGAGCTAAGGAAGCGTTTAATGGCCACTCGGCGTAAACCAATGTCAGAGATCAATGTAGTGCCCTACATAGATGTGATGTTGGTGTTGTTAGTGATTTTTATGGCCACTGCACCACTGCTGACACAGGGCGTGAACGTAGACTTGCCGGATGCGCCCTCCGAAGCCATAGCAGATACNCAAAGTGACCCGCTGGTTATCTCCATGCGTAAAGACGGCGCGCTTTTCATCAATACTGGTGCCGCCGCTGCAAGGAAAGNGGCGATGGATGGAACCCGAGTAACAATCTTTTCGCTACAGGAGCAAGCAGCCAAGATCCTTCGCGCTCGCACCGATGTGCCGGTCTATATAAAGGCGGATGCGTCGTTGAATTACGGCGACGTGGTTAGAGTGATGACGGTGTTGCAAAAAGCCGGGGCACAAAGCGTCGGCTTGATTACAGATCCACCCCAACAACTCGGTGGTTGAGCGCGATGGCACTGCTTCGCAACTATAGCTTACCGTTGTTGTTGGCGTTGTTGTTGCACATGGCCGTGGCGGCGCTGCTGCTACGCGGATGGTCCAGTGCTCCGCGGGTTGCGGATGTTGTCAAACCCCAGGTGGTCAACGCTAGCCTTGTTGTCATGCAGGAGNGTCGTAAACCGGCGCCAGTGCAAAAGCCCCAGGTGCCGCCGAAGGCGCCCGCCACAGCACAGGTGCAAGCAAANCCGACACAGGTTAAGGCGCAAACGAACAAACAGCAGACGACTGTGGATGCCGCAAAAGCGGCTGCGGAGAAGAAAAAAGCTCAGCAGGCGTTGGCAGAGCAGCGTCGGCAGCAGCGTTTAGCTGCCCTGAGTGAGATGGCGGATACGAGCCTTGAGCAGTCACTTGAGCGTGAGTCAGTGAGCCTATTGCGTGATGCAGCAGACAGTGCCGTGCAATCCTACCGCGCTACGATATACGAAGCGGTGTTAAATAATTGGAGTCGTCCGCCTAGTGCACGTAATGGCATGGCGGTACGGTTTTTGGTTGAACTGATCCCCACCGGCGAATTGATCTCGCTAACCGTGGTGGAGAGTTCAGGCAACGAGGCGTTCGATCGATCCGCTGAGCAAGCGGTGCGGCAGACCCGACGGTTTCAGGTGCCTAGCGAGAATGCGCTGTTTGAAGAGCACTTTCGACGCTTCTACTTTTTGTTTCAACCAATAGACTTATTGCGTTAGGCGGTGTTTCCATTGTCAGCGAGTGATGACAATGATAGAACCCAACGGTCAGCGATGAATAATTTGGAGACCTATTAGTGCGGTATCGGACAATTTTGCGATTGGGATTGTTATTGCTCGCGCCAATGCTCTTGGCCAACGCCCATGGAGCGAATTCCCTCGACACCATCATCATTGATCGGGGCGTCGNCCAACCGATACGCATTGCTGTTGTGCCGTTCGCAATCAACACAGCAAGAGCGGCCGATGCAGCCCGGGTCCGGGACTTTGCTAATCCTGCTGATATTGTGGCCTTCGACTTGGCCCGTAGCGGGCAATTCGATCCCTTGGCAAAAGAAAATATGTTGTCGTTGCCGAGTGATCGAAGCGGTGTTTTTTTCCGAGATTGGCGAATACTCAAGGCAGCTTACTTGGTGATTGGCACAGTAAATGTTGTCAGCGACACCAGCGTGGCAGTGAGTTTTGAGCTTTATGATGTGGCGGGGCGGCGCCAACTGCAGAGTCGCGAATATCAGATCGAGCTTGCACAGTGGCGGGATGCCTCGCACCAAATTGCTGACATCATCTACACCGAAATAACGGGTGTGCGCGGCGCTTTCTCGAGCAAGATCATGTACGTGTTGGCCCAAGATGCAGGCACACCCGATGCGCTATACAAACTTGAAATAGCGGACACCGACGGCCAACGCGCTCGGACCTTGTTTTCATCGCCCGAGCCTATTTTGTCTGCCAGTTGGGCACCAGATGGTCAGCGAGTCGCGTATGTGTCGTTTGAGACAGGTCGGCCAAGCATCATATTGCAGGATGTTAATGGACCTTACCGAGAACGCTTGACCTCGTTTCGTGGCATTAATAGCTCGCCGATTTTTTCTCCCGATGGCAAAGAACTGGCGATGGTGCTGTCGCGGGACGGCGATCCGGAAATATTCATAATGGACTTGGCGACACGCAAGTTGCGTCGCATCACCCGACACCGTGCTATTGATACAGAACCATCGTGGTCACCTGATGGCGAAAGGCTGATTTTTACCTCGGATCGAGGCGGTCGACCGCAAATTTACCAGGTCGAGCTGGCAACAAATTTTATTGAGCGCTTGACCTTCGTCGGCGATTACAACGCCAGAGCAAGACTGCTGCCGGATGGTAAGCATCTGGTTTTTGTGCATCGCCGTAACGGTGTGTTTCATATTGCCTGGCAGGATCTGCAACGCGACAACCTGTTGGTGTTGACCCAAACGGATTTGGATGAATCGCCATCGCTGTCGCCAAACGGATCGATGCTGATATATGCCACACAATACCAAGGGCGGGGTATACTCGGCGTCGTGTCGATAGACGGGCGAGTCAAGTACCGCCTGCCATCGTCTGCGGGGGACGTTAGGGAGCCAGCGTGGTCACCGTTCTTGGACGATGTCGTTTGGGAACCCCTCCGCCTCGCGATCATCTCGTGGCCAGTCGCATTCGAGCTTCTCTTGGTTTACCTTAATCTCCTTGACAATGAGGACCGTTGGACCCTTGGGAATGTCTTCCACGGTTCTGGTGGCCTGGACGCCAAGAGGGCTGAGGCTGAGTCTA
>NHET02000126.1 GCA_002170355.2 Gammaproteobacteria bacterium TMED92 | reverse complement strand
GTCGCCAAAGTAGCCTTCAGACAGCACGTCGGTAGACAGCGCTGCGGTGTGGTACGTCGGTAGGGTAATCAGGTGGTGGAAGATACCCGCTTCGCGAGCCGCGTCGGCTTGGAAGGTCTGTACCGCTGCATCCGCTGCGTCAGACAGCTCGCTGCCGTCGATCGCTGCGTCCATTAGGCCCATGGGGTTCACTTCGGGGTCAGGGTAGGCCGACAGATCTTTGCCTGCGGCTTTCCACTCTGCGTATACCTGCTCACGGAACTTCAGGGTCCAGTTGAACGACGGCGAATTGTTGTAGACCAGTTTGGCTTCTGGTCGCACTTCGCGGATGGCGTTCACCATCGCTGCGATCTGCTCAACATTTGGCTTTTCGGTCTCGATCCACAGCAGGTCTGCACCGTGCTCGAGGCTGGTGATGCAGTCGAGGACTACTCGGTCGAAGCCTGTGTCCTCTTTGAAGGCATACAGGCCATTGTCCAAACGCTTTGGCTTGGCAAGTTTGCCGCCGGCACGAATGGTGATATCGCCATCCTGCAGCTCAGAGACGTCTTCGATCACCTCGGTGTCGAGGAATTCGTTGTACTTGCTGCCGAGGTCTCCAGGCTGAATAGATACCGGCACCTTCTGCGTAAGGCCTGCACCCAGCGAGTCCGTGCGTGCAACGATGATGCCGTTGTCGATGCCAAGCTCCAAGAACGCGTAACGCACGGCGTTGATCTTCGAGACGAAGTCCTCATGCGGTACAGTGACCTTGCCTGCTTGGTGACCACACTGCTTGGCGTCAGAGACCTGGTTTTCAATCTGAATTGCGCAGGCACCGGCTTCGATCATGCGCTTGGCCAGCAGGTAGGTTGCTTCTTCGTTACCAAAGCCAGCGTCGATGTCAGCGATAATTGGCACGACGTGAGTTTGATAGCTGTCGATCCGTTGGATAACGCCGTCAACATCGCCGCCGTTGGCTCGCGCCTCGTCCAGCTCTGCAAATATGTGGCGTAGTTCGCGTGCATCTGCCTGCTTAAGGAACGTGTAGATCTCTTCAATAAGGTCAGACACGGTGGTTTTTTCGTGCATGCTTTGGTCTGGCAGTGGGCCAAACTGTGAGCGTAGCGCGGCGACCATCCAACCAGACAAGTAGATGTAGCTGCGGTCGGTGGAGGCCTGGTGTTTTTTCACACTCATCATCACCTGTTGGGCAACAAAACCGTGCCAGCAGCCTAACGATTGAGTGTACTTACTGGTATCGGCGTCGTACGCCGCCATGTCACGGCGCATGATGTCCGCAGTGTACTGGGCGATCTCTAAACCGGTCTTGAAGCGGTTTTGCAGATCCATGCGTACAGCGTATTCGGCGTTGATGGCGCTCCACTCTTGCTTGGCGCTGATGATTGAGCGTTTTTCTTCGATCAGGTCGAGATAAGATGACACGGCGATTCCCTCACTGGTTTTGGCTGAAACAGTTTTTCTTGCCAGCGATCCACAGCGCCGCTAGCAAAGCGAGCGCAAATTAGCAGTAGCTTCTAATGATGAAAAAGGAATAATTCACAAGCAATATATTCCTTTTGAGCACGATAGATGTTGGTATCAAATGCGCATTTGCAGCGTCACAACACGAACTCGATAGCGCCCAGTTGACCATACTGCGCTCGGTACTTTCCGGGCTTCCCGGCATGCAATGCGCCGATCGATCCGGTTATTAGCAGGTGATCTTGGCGCAGTGCATAGCCTTGCTCCAACACTTCACTTATCAGCCATGTCAGGGCCTGCCATTGTCCTTGCATGATACTGCCCGCAGCTTCGCTATGGAGAACAATGTCGTCGTGGGCGAGCGCCACCATCAGCGTGTCGAGATCCGCCGCGCCAGCAGACTGCTGACCGCGCGCGGATTGGTCGGCGCCGGGAATAAATCCGTAGGTCGCAGAGTTACTGGCAATAAGGTCGGGCGCATTAGGCCGCGTGGCCAAATTTGGCGCGGCCAATTCGAGCACCGGTAATACTGCTGCTACATGACCTGTTACCGCAGCGACGCTCAACGGCGCTGTGACTGCGGCGTTCAATCGAAATCCCAGCTCGGTCTCGAGCATCACCGGTCGGTCGATGGTAACGGCAGGTTCCGGCGAGCGCTCACCGCCGCTGAACAACACGCCAATCACTGGTTTACTGGTGCCCATCATTTGTTGTGCCTGCGGCGCGGTCAACGCAGCTTTATAGCCGACGATCTGCCCCCAATCGCCAGCCTCGGCCAAGGCGGCTACAAAAGCGCGTTGCATTAGGTAGGCGTCGGCTATGGTGGCTTCGGGATACTCTGCGGTGAGACTCCGATAGGGTTGTTGGTTGCGCAATTGCTGTAACTGCATGTCGGCCCAATCTTGTGGATCAGGTAAATCGATGGAATGGATGACGGCGGCTCCAAAATTGTCTCGCCAAAGAGTATAAAGGCTTTCTCGCCACGGCCCTTAACCGACCCCTTTGGAGTAACGTGTGACCAGTAGCCGCGCTCAACGCCTGTTAACGCTCTTGGATCTGAAGCAGATTGAGGAAAATCTCTACCTTGGAGATAACGAACCGGAAAACGGCGGGCGCATTTTCGGCGGTCAAGTCTTAGCGCAGGCGACTATGGCAGCCTATCGCACCGTCGCGGATCTAGATGTGCATTCTATGCACGCTTACTTTTTGCGACCGGGTGATTCCAGCAAGCGTGTGCTCTACGAGGTAGAGCGCATTCGAGATGGCCGCTCGTTCACCACTCGGCGAGTGGTTGCCATTCAATCTGGTCAGGCTATTTTTAATATGGACATCTCGTTTCAAACCAGCGAAGTGGGCCTGGAACACAGTTTGCCGATGCCAAATGTGCCGCTGCCCGATGAATTGCAGGAAGACCGTGAGACGGCGATTAAACTTGGCGGCGCAACAGCTGATCCGCGCCTCAGTCCGATGGCAAAAATCGAGCGTCCTTTTGAATTGCGTTCAGTGTTTGAGTTAGGCACCCCAGCGTGGGCTGAAGCGCGCGCATGGAACCCAGTGTGGGTACGCTTTTTGGCACCAGTAGAGGAAGCACAAGGCGTGTCGCAACCGATCTCGCGCTGTCTATTGGCTTACGCGTCGGATATGGGTTTGGTCTCTACTGGCTACCTGCCGCATCAACAACAAGTAGATCGCTCGCAGTTACAGATGGCCAGCTTGGATCATAGTTTATGGATCCATCGACCGGTGCCGATAGACCAATGGTTGCTGTTCCACAAGCGTACCTCATCGGCGCAAGGCGCCAGAGCCATGGTGCATGCTGACTTTTTTTCCAGCGACGGCCGACTGATCGCCTCCGCGACCCAGGAAGGTCTAGTGCGCACTACGGCGTAGGGTCGTCAAGATAACGCGCTTTGAGTAGTCGAAACTCTAACGGGCGGCCCGCTCGCTGCCGCGACACGTCGGCGTATTGACTGTCGGTCAAGGGAATATGTGTGGCGTCGGCAACCACCTGATTCCAGGTTGGGTCAACACTGTGCCAGCGATCCTCAACATAGACTTCATTCCAAGCATGAAAGCGAAATCCAGGTGCGTCCTGGGCATCGTAAGCGAGCCCATAAACTGTGCGCGCGGGCAAACCCAAGCGGCGAGCTAGAGTGGTGTACAGATCGGCGAAGTCGGTGCATTCGCCGCGGCGTTGTTCGAGTGCAGTGAGCACCGTACCGGCGTATTGATTTTCCACATAACTGAGTTGGCGGTTGGTGAATTCCACCAGTTCTTGTGCAGTGGACAGATTATTACCAGACAAAGCAAAGCGGGCTAACAAGGTCTTTATTTTTGGGTGACTAATCGGATAATCAATGTGCTCACCAATATAGCTTCGTGGTTCGGCGTAAACGCTGTCCGCAGATAGCCCACCTAAAGTGGTTATTAGGGTGCTCGGTAGGGTAGTGTCGCCGAGCACTTGCAGCTCCAGTTGCTGTAGCCGCTGGCGTTGGGTTAGTGCTTGGCTAAGTAGAATTTTTTTCGCTACCGGGCGCCGCGTGGCGGCAGATGCCTTGGGCGTTGCGTTTTTCGAGTCGCTGAGTATTACGTCGTAACGACCGGCCATGGTTAGTTTTGTGGCCACAAAATCTTTGTTAAGGCGTGTTTGTGTCGTGGCGTCTGCGTCGGCGCCGATGAGGTCATAACCTTGAGGGTCTCTGGCTAATAGCTGGTGCTGGCGATGGTTGACCCGCAGTTGTTCAAAGTCAGGATAGGGCGCACTCAGTGTGCTCCCGGGCGCTGGCTCACTACTCAACCACCGCTCCACAGAGTACATGTCCGATAGTTTGAGCTGACCCTTGAAGGTGGCCCGATTAGCGCTGCTGTTGCGCAAGATGGTCGCTTGGTAATCGGCGAATTCAGTATTGTCGGCCCTCGAGAGCAACGACACGGCGCTATATTGCTTTCCAACGCGCTGACTGTAGGCGGCTGTTTGTAACGCAAACGGCGCAGCCGCTGCGAACTTTAGGCGTTGGCGAATTGTTACTGCGGGCGCGTCTGGTGGGCGGTAGTTGATGTGTGTGGTCAGTGTTTGGTCGTACACCCGATTGTGCATATAACCGATGTGTTGACCGTTCTGTTCGATGCGATACCAGCGTTCGCCATTGTGATGATGAACAAGGCTCGGTGACGAATCCCCGGTCACTAAGAAATAAAGCGCTATGGCGCCGATACCCACGACGGAAAATATCGCTGTTAGCCGGCGCACGCATTCTCCTAACTGGCCAGTCGAGTGAATTGAACACTAATGGTAGGGCAGAGTTTGCATGCAAGATAGGTCCAGGTCGGTGTTAGACTTTTCCAACGCCGCTCGGTCAGGCAAGATTCCAAGGTCGGCCCAGCGCCGCAGATTTCATGTCAACCAACAATAAGACATCCAAATGGACAGCCCTCCCACCGACTTTATTCGCCAGCGTATTCAATCCGATCTTGCCGAACAGCGACTGTCGCAAGGTGTGGTTACGCGTTTCCCGCCGGAGCCAAACGGCTACTTGCATATTGGTCATGCCAAGAGCATCTGTTTGAACTTCGGCGTTGCAGAACAATTTGGCGGTAAGACCTATCTGCGTTTTGACGACACCAATCCACTGAAAGAAAGCGACGAATACGTCGAGGCGATCAAAGCTGATGTCCAGTGGTTAGGCTTTGAGTGGGCTGAGGTCACTCACGCCTCTGACTATTTTGAACAGATTTACGGCTATGCGGTGGATTTGGTCAAAGCTGGCAAAGCATTTGTTTGTTCGTTAGACGCGGAGGCAATGCGCGCTACCCGCGGTACGCTAACCGAACCCGGGCAAGACAGTCCTTATCGAGAGCGCTCGGTGGCAGAAAGCCTAGACTTATTCCAGCGCATGCGTGATGGCGAGTTTGCCGAAGGGGAGCACGTATTGCGCCTGAAAATCGACATGGCGTCGCCCAATATCAACCTGCGTGATCCGGTGATTTATCGCATTCGTCACGTCGCTCATCAGCGTACCGGCGACGACTGGTGTATTTATCCGATGTACGATTTCACGCACTGCATATGCGATGCGTTGGAGGGTATTTCGCACTCGCTGTGCACTTTAGAGTTTGAAGACCACCGCCCGCTCTACGATTGGGTGCTGGACAACATTAACCTCAACTACCATCCACCGCAGATTGAGTTTTCGCGTTTAGGTCTGGAATACACCGTCATGAGTAAGCGCATTCTCAATCGTTTGGTTGATGAAAACCTGGTTGAAGGCTGGGATGACCCGCGTATGCCCACCATTGCGGGGCTGCGTCGGCGTGGTGTCACCGCCGCCGCTATTCGGGATTTTTGTGGTCGCATTGGCGTGACCAAGCAGGACAACACGGTAGAGATGAACCTGCTGGAATTTTGTGTGCGCAAAGATATGGAAGCTGCCGCACCCAGAGGCATGGGTGTGCTGGAACCATTAAAGGTTGTGCTGACAAATTTTTCGCATGCGCAAAGTATTGCGCTCGAAGGTCCTTGGCATGCCCAGAACGAAGACCTTGGCCAACGCACTTTGCCCTTCGGCCGCGAGTTGTACATAGAGCGTGCTGACTTTGAGCTGGAGCCACCAAAAAAATACAAACGTTTGTCGCCGGGTGAGATGGTGCGGCTGCGTTACGCTTTTATCATCCGTTGTGACGAAGTGATTTACGACGACCACGGCGAGATTGCACAACTCAACTGTACTTATTTTGCCGACTCACGTAGTGGCCAAGACACTTCTGGGTTAAAACCGAAAGGCGTTATCCATTGGGTAGATGCGGACGCAGGCGTGTCGGTACAAGTGCGGGATTATCAGCGCTTGTTCAAGGTACCGAATCCAGCCAGCGATACCTTGTTAGATGACATCAACCCTGACTCGGTAAGGGTGCTAAATGCGGTTGTGGAGCCGGCCATAATGGCGCACCAGAGTCCGCGCTTTCAGTTCGAACGTCAGGGTTACTTTTGTAAAGATCCAAGCTTGCCGAATGTATTCAACAAAACGGTAAGTCTGCGCGAAGGCTTTTAATCGCTTATGAGCAGCGTTAGCCCGGCAGCCGTTACCGTCATGGAAGTTAGCCCTAGGGACGGTTTGCAGAACGAAGACACGCTATTGACCACGGAGCAAAAGCTGCAGTTGGTCCAGCACGCGCTGGATGCTGGCTGTAAACGTATTGAGGTAACGAGCTTTGTGCACCCACAGCGTGTACCTCAAATGGCAGATGCAGAAGCCTTGTGTGCGGCGTTGCCGACGCAATCAGACGTACGTTACACCGGGCTTATTCTCAATGATCGTGGTTATCAGCGACTGCGTGAAACGTGTTTGCACGAGGCTGGCCTCGTGGTGCCGGCAACAGATACCTTTGGGCAGAATAACCAGGGCTTGTCGGTGGACGAGGGCCTGCGTATGGCCACCGAGATTATTACCGATGGCAACAACACGGGCTTTCCCGTGCAAGTCACTATTGCCGTGGCTTTTGGCTGCCCTTTTGAAGGCGCAGTGCCGTTGTCGCGTATTCAGCGCATGGCAGAAGAGTTGGCCGCGGCGGGTCCGGTAGAACTTGCCTTGGCCGACACCATAGGCGTCGGTGTGCCAATGCAGGTACAGCAAGCTTTCGCGGCGCTAAAGCAACAACTCGGCAGCATGCCTTTGCGTGCGCACTTCCACGATACGCGTAACACGGGTATCGCTAATGCCTATGCGGCGCTCGCGGCAGGAGTAAGCGTGTTGGACGCGAGCATTGGTGGCATTGGTGGTTGTCCGTTTGCGCCCAATGCCAGCGGTAATATTGCTACCGAGGATTTGGTGTACATGCTCACAGGTGGTGGTGTGGCGCATGGCGTAGATATCAGGCAGCTCATCGCGGCTGCGGGTTGGCTAGAGACTGCGCTGGGTAAATCTGTGCCGTCCATGTTGTTGAAGGCTGGTGATTTCCCAGCATAGACTAGCGATCACGTCGTCAAGGAGGAGAGCTGTTGTTAATACTGCGGCCCAATTGCGAACGGTGCGACCAAGACCTGCCTGCTGACCAAGCTGGAGCGGTTATCTGTTCCTTTGAATGTACCTTCTGTGGCGACTGCGCTCAGCGCTTATTGCGCTGTCCAAATTGCGGTGGTGACTTTGCCCCCAGACCGTTAAGGTCCGGGCCAATGTTGCAAAAATTCCCAGCTTCTACCGAGAGAGTGAACAAACGTCATGAGTGAAGCCAGCTTAAGCGATCGAGAGTTTTTCGGTCATCCGATCGGCCTGCGTACCCTATTCCTAACCGAAATGTGGGAACGTATGTCGTATTACGGCATGCGTGCGCTGTTGGTGCTGTATATGACCGGAGCCATCGCTGGATTCAATCCAGGGTTGGGGTGGAATCAGCTTGACGCCCAAGCGATATACGGTGTGTACGTTGGGTTGGTGTACTTCATGGTGGTTCCCGGTGGTTGGGTGGCTGACAACATTCTTGGTCATCAGCGCGCGGTGCTTTATGGCGCCATTATCATTGCCTTGGGTCATCTGACCCTAGCGGTGCCGTTGAGCCAAACGTTTTTCCTCGGACTCGCATTGGTGGTGATCGGCACCGGTTTGTTGAAGGGCAATATCTCTACCATCGTCGGCAAACTCTACGCTGACGAAGATCCTCGACGTGATTCTGGCTTCACCATTTTTTATATGTCCATCAACATTGGCTCAACCATTGGGTACGGCATTTGCGGTTACCTTGGCGAAAAAGTCGGTTGGCATTGGGGTTTTGGCGCCGCCGGTATCGGCATGTTGTTTGGGGTGTATCAATACGTTCGTTATCGAGGTTTGTTGGGTGATGCTGGTGCTTTACCCAACCCAATGTCTGATGAAGCTCGTGGTCGATTGGTTCGCTATACCCAGATCGGACTGGTGGTGATGATTGTCGGCATTGCACTGAGTCTGATGGGCTTTGTGCAAGTAAACCCCCGCATCTTTGCTGAGAATTTTGCGTACTTCTTGACCATTGTCGCCGGTCTGTACTTTATCTTTTTGTACTTTTTTGCAGGATTAGATGCAGCGGAGCGAAAGAATATTACGCTGCTGTTTTTGTTGTTTATCGCTGCTGCTGCCTTTTGGTCTGGTTTTGACCAGTCTGGTGGATCTTTGAATATCTTTGCTCGGGACTATACCGACTTGGTGATTTCCGGCTTTGAGATTCCGGTTTCGTGGGTGCAGTTTGTTAACCCGATTTTCGTGGTTATTTTCGCGCCGATGTTTGCGGCTGTTTGGGCGCATCTTGGCCGTAGGAATTTGGACCCGTCGTTGCCNATCAAGTTTGTGATCGGTCTCGTCTTCATGGCGATTAGCTTCATGATCATGCTCGGCGCAGTAGCACTGGCTATGGAATCAGCGCCCATTGGTATGCGTTGGTTGTTATTAACCTATCTGTTACAGACCTGGGGCGAGTTGACTTTGTCGCCGATAGGCTTGTCTGCGTTTTCGCGTTACGCACCAAAGAAGTATGTCGGCCAGATGTTTGGCCTTTGGTTCTTAGCCTCCGCCATTGGTGGAGTGCTTGCGGGCCTGCTGGGTGGCGAAGCGATGGACACCGGGCTGTCAAGTATGTCGCCGGTTTTCACCTTTATGATCAAATACTACTTGGGAATCGCTGCGGTCATGGTGGTCTTGGCGTTTTTCATAGGCCGCTCCGCCAAAGCTAAATGACCACGGCAGCCACGGTTAAGCAGCACTTAACTGGCCTCGCAGACTTTGCGTAGGGCAGATAGGTGCCGGGCGTCCCAGCCATTTTCGTAGGCTTGCAGCTGTTCGCCAGCGTCGGCACCCAGGCGCTCGAAACCGTGATGAAGCAACTCGACCAATGTGCCTGAATACAAGGCTGTTAGTCGAAACGTTGTAAATGTCGGTAATGGCCAAGCCCACGGACAGTGTTCGTCGAGCCAGTTGTTTTGATAACTCCATTCGCTAGCCGGTTGCCAACATACTGTCGGACCGCCGAAGCGCGCACGTACATTGTCGATATCCACGCTAAGTTCTACATAGCCATCAGCGCCCTGCACAAAGGCATCTATACTGTGGCCTTTGCCGTACCAAAGATTTAACGCGGAACGGGCCTCGAACTTTTGCCAAATTCGAGTGGGTTGTTCTTCTATGTACAACGCGCGTCGTACGTATAAAGGGCCGATAACCAAAGCCATGGGTCACCTGGTATCTCAATCTGATGAGCCATGGACGCTATCAGGCTTTTGCGTGTGCGGATGCAACCTTAAGGCGATTCGCGACGAACGAGGTGATTTGTGCGACAGCCGGTAGTTACGGCAACTGCTTCAGTTGTGCGTCGAAATAATGGCTGCAGTAGCGATCCACCCAACTGTCTAATTGCCAATTCTCTAAAAAGGCTCCGTGCCCACCGCGCTCTATTAGATCAACGTGTATTGACTCTGGCAGGTGATCGTAAAAGTGCGCGGGAATAATAGGATCGTCCTTAGCCGCCACAATGCGTGCGCGCACACCCGCTAAAGCCTGGCCAGACAAATCGTAGGCCGCGCAATAGGTGCGGGTGTCATCGAATTCTGAATGATACTTAACAAAATAGTCGGTAAGAGAAGCGACGCTGGATAGCTTCATTGCCGGGCTAAAGTCATAGAGGTTTGGAAAGTGGCGCTGTTTCTCGCGGAACAACTTACGCCACTTGGTGACGAAGTAATTGCGGTAAATGATGCTCGACTCAATTTGTTGCATTGTTGCGTAAGGGTCTATCGCGGGGCAGATCGCTAACGCCGTAAGCTCCGGAATTGCCCGGGCCAGTCTTAGCGCAAAGTTGCCGCCTAATGAGTAACCGATTAATCCGCTAGTCACCGTCTGCGCGTCGCTAAGCTGTGCTCGCAGCATAAGGTGTTTCACCAGTTCAATAACTTCACCGATAAGCGCGGAGTGGAATAACCCACTGTTCAAGTGTGTGGTATCACCGTGGTCGCGTAGGTTAATGCGCACGACGTTGTATCCCTGTTGCCACAAATGCTCTGCTGCGGAGAGCACATAAGATGATTGGACGTTACCCAACCAGCCCGGAATGATCATAATCAGTGGAGCGCTAGGCACGTCCAATTGGCTGTTGCTGTGCACGACTAACCGCACGTTAGCCACCTCGAGGGTCTCCTCCACTGCCGCCGCGACAAAGTCACTGATTCGTTGTGGTCTCACCACCTTGCGCGCGACACTCGACAAGATGGTTTGTAAGTGCGGATTGGTGAGCGTCCGTGGCGGTGAGAAAGATTGCAGAGAAGATTGGGTCGAAGTCATTAATGTTTCGGTTGTTGAGCTATTGAATGATTGAAGCGTCGTCGGAGTAGATGCGCTGCCCAGAAAAGCCGAGCCTACGCAGCTCGGTGATCACACTTTGACTGCCTGCCAAATGCGCGGAGCCTACCAACACGTAGTAGCGTCCAGAACCGTTAAGCATCGTTGCGATGCGCTCTGCCATATGAACGTTGCGGTCGTCGAGTAACTGCTTAAGGAACAGTTGTGCCTCGGCAGAGTCACTGCTCTGGCTGCGGATTAGCTCCGCCATTGCCCCATCATCGCCAGTTGCCCACGCCTTGAGCATATCGTTGGTCTGCTCGGCGAGGCTGTCGAACTCGGCCAGAGTATCGCGCAAAATGACCTTTTGTACCTGTAGTGGTTGTCCAAGCAATAGCTGCAACTGTGCGTCTACGCTCTCTAACTCCAAGACATTTTGTGGGTCGACGCGGGCACTAAAGTGAGCCTCCATACCAAGGGCGGGATCGTATCCCATGGCCGTAAGCGCAAAGACGGATAACTGTTGAGACACTAAGGCAGGATTAAAACTTTGTAACTGCTCGAGCGGTAGACCGTAAGCCTTGGCGTGTTGGCTCAGCAGCGCATAGGTTGCCGCAGATAAAGCCGCGCGCAAACTGCCGTTCGGAAGCAGGGCGTAGCGGAGCATTTTTTCTTGCATAAGCTC
>NHET02000030.1 GCA_002170355.2 Gammaproteobacteria bacterium TMED92 | reverse complement strand
CCAACGATTGTCCAAGCTTTTTAGGCAGTGGCTCAATCATTTGCGATTCCACGGTTGAAAGCGTTCGAAGATAATGTCAACTTTAGGTATACGGATCTGAGCGTCATTCTGTGCCGCTAAAACAAGTGCTTCGTTTAACACATCGCGAGAGATTCCATGCCAAAGCTGACGGTTAACAACAAAAGCTATTTAGTAAACGCTGAACCAGACACGCCGCTACTGTGGGTACTGCGTGAGGAGCTTGGCCTGACAGGGACGAAATTTGGTTGCGGTGGTGGTCACTGCGGGGCGTGCACGGTGCATGTTAACGGAGAGGCAGTGCGCAGTTGCCAATTGCGCATAGACGATGTCTACGGAACGTTCGTTACGACCATTGAAGGCTTGAGCTCTGGCAACAGTCATCCTGTGCAAAAGGCCTGGATCGACAACCAAGTGCCCCAGTGTGGGTACTGCCACTCCGGGCAAATCATGCAAGCGGTTTCGTTCCTGCGTAACAATCCCGCGCCTTCGGATGAAGAAATAGAAGGTGCCATGCGCGGCAATCTGTGCCGCTGTATGACTTACAAACGCATTAATCGGGCGATCAGAGCTGTCGCAGACAGCGACGAAATTTCAGAAGTTTAACTGGGGCTGTGACTATGACGGATTCCACTCTATCGAGAAGAAAATTTCTGATCACTTCGGTATCAGGTGTCGGCGGTCTCGTAATCGCCCAGTCGGCGCTCGCTGGTAGCGTGACTAACCTGCTCGACCCGGGCAGCCCGCTTATGCTCCCAGAGAACTTTGCGCCAACGGTTTGGTTCACCATGCAAAGTAGCGGCGAAACCACCGTGCATGTGTTCCGACAAGAATTGGGTCAGCATGTAGGCACCGCTTTTGCACAAATGATCGCTGAAGAGTTAGAACTCGATTGGTCGAAGGTCAGCATTGATTATCCTTCAGTCGACGCCGTGACGCTGGCACAGACCGGGCGGCAAATGACCGGCGGTAGCCAAAGCGTGCTCGAGAGTTTCGAACCGCTGTCTCGAGCCGCTGCGGTTGCGCGACAATTTTTGATTGACTCCGGTGCAGAAATTCTTGGCAGCGAACCCAGCGATTGCTACGCCGAAGACAGTTTCGTGATAGATCCTATTTTTGATCAAAGGATCAGCTATGGGCAAATCCTCGCTCAAACCTCCATAAATCACAGAGTGCAACCGGAAGAGTTGGCTGCGGTGACGCTGAAAACCAAGGATCAGTACAAGATTCTAGGCCAGGCGGTGCCGGCTTTGGACATTGAGGAAAAAGTCAACGGCAAAGCTCGCTATGGCATCGATGCGCGGGTACCGAATATGGTTTTCGGCAAAGTGTCGCTGGCGCCAACTCGACTAGGTTCCACCATCGAATATGTCAATGACGCGGCGGCACGAGAAGAAATAGACGGCTATATCGAAACCTTGTCGATTAGTACAGGAGGATTCCCGGGTAGCCCAGCTGGCAAAACTGACGTCGCGCTTGTTGTGGCGAAAGATTATCCGTCGGCAATGCGCGCGGAAAAGGCTATATCGGTAAAGTGGCAGGTTCCGGAAAGTCAGCTGGTTGACTCCGATGCGCTACACGACGGCGCAAAAGAGGCGGTTCAACAGGGTCCCTCCAGTGTGTTTGTCAAAGTTGGTAACGCGCAAAAAGCCATCAACGAAAGCCCGGAAACAATCACTGCCGAGTACCGCACTGAGATGATCGAACACGCGGCTCTGGAACCGCGCAGCGCGCTAGTACAAAAGGTTGATGGCACTTATCACATTTACTCCGGCTGCCACTCCGGTGGCATGCTGATTCAAGGCATAGCGGCAGAGTTGGGCGTACCCCTCGAGAAAGTCGTATTTCACCCGCACCTGATTGGCGGTAGTTTCGGCGACAAGATTTACACCGATCAGATTCTCGCAGCCGCGAAGGCGTGTAAAGAACTCGACCGACCGGTCAAGGTCATGCTCACGCGAGAAGATCAGTTCAACTTGGGGCATCCAAAAACCATCTCTTATCAAGCACTGTCGGCGGGCGTTAACAAAGATGAGTCCTTGGCGTACCCGAAGCGAATTTTGGGCATGACTCATGACCTCGTCGCCGGCACCAGCTTTGACCGCGATTTCCCTGGGATGGTTTACGACAACGTGGACTCCCAAGAGGGTACGCTTTCGCCGGTAAAGGGTGGCGTTGGCGTGGTTTCAGGCGCCGATCATTGGTACGACGTCGAAAATGTAGACATCAAGTTCTTTCCGTATCAGCGCATGAACGAACTGGTGCCGGTAGGTGCAGTGAGAACCGTAGGAAACTATTTCACCGTTTTCGCGGTTGAGAGCTTTATCGATGAGGTGGCTCACAGTATCGGTGCGGATCCGCTAGATCTTCGTCTAAGTTTGCTTAAAGGCCGTGGGCGTAACGCCGGAGTGCCGGCGCGGGACGCGAGCAGTGATGCAGTACTTCGCGGCAGTAGCCAAGTGACCGTAGGTGGTGGTCAAAGACTGGCGAACGTGCTTAAGGTGGCCGCGGGACAAGCCAACTATGGCTCGCCACTACGGAAGCGCAACACCGCTCAAGGCATTGCGGTTGCTGCAGCAGAAGGCCGTCATAACCCAACCTTTTCAGCCTGTGTTGCGGATGTTGAGCAAACTGGCGGCGGCAACATAAAGGTCAATAAACTAACGGTATGCGCGGATGTTGGTGTTGCGATAAATCCTGATGGTTTAAGAAGCCAAATAGAGGGCAGCTTGCTTTGGGGGATCAGCAGTACTTTCTATGAAGAAACGGTGCTCGCACAGGGCCGCTTGCGCGAAAGCAACTTCGACGGCTATCAGTGGCAACGCAATATGGATTTGCCAGAACTGGACATACACATCGTCGAAAACGGGGTACATCCGTCCGGTATTGGCGAAAACACCTTGGCGCTGGTTGCTCCAGCAGTATGTAACGCGATCCATAATTTGACCGGTCAGCGACTGCGATCGCTACCGCTGAAGCATCATTTGCCACTGGTATAGGCGTAAATCTTAGCGGTCACCCGGGCCGCTCTGGCAGTTGTTGGTAACGGGTGGGGCGCCTCTTAAAGAGCGCTGCCGTCGTCAGTAATGATTCGAGGAAGCAGCATTTCAAACACTGAGCCCGCGCCTGGGGTGCTGCTGACATGAATGCTGCCGCCCATCATTTCAATCAGTCTTTTAGTAATGGACAGCCCCAANAATCCGGTGCCACCGAATTTTGCCGCAGTGCCGCTCTCTGCTTNCGTAAACTCNTCGAAGATGCNGGCCACTTGGGCTTCTGTCATACCGATACCGCTGTCTTCAACTCTGAAACTAACCCATGCTTGGTCGTTAACAGTTTGCGCTTTTACAGCAAACCGAACGTCGCCGTTTTTGGTGAACTTGCATGCGTTGCTGATTAAGTTCAGTAGCGTTTGACGCAGGCGTGTTTCGTCGCTGTGCATAACGCCCAGATCGTCATCAAAGNNGAAATGCAGCACATTGCTGTTTTTTGACGCTAGCGGTTGGCTGACGTTTTTGATGAACTGCAGTGCCTCGCCGAGGTCGTAATCTGCGACATAGAGCTCAAGCTTGCCCGCTTCGATTTTGCTGTGGTCAAGAATGTCGTTGATTAGCTGGNGTTGGNGGGTGGCTGNATCTTTGNTTTTTTTTGCNTCGTCAATCAACCAATCGAAACCTTCTTCTTCTGCCTCCTCCGAAATCATCTCGCTGTAACCAATAATCGCGTTCAGCGGCGTACGCAGCTCGTGGCTCATATTTGCCAAAAATTTGCTCTTGGTGTCGCTTGCCGCATTGGCTTTGTCGCGAGCGACTTCTAACTCGCNGGTTCGCTCCTGCACAAGGTTGTCGAGTTCGCCATACTGCGCAGACAGTTCGCGTGAAAGCGAAGAAAAAGACTTTGCGAACAGCGTGCTGATGTCNTCTTCTTCGACTTCGAACCCTGAGGTCACCCGCTGNACCTTNGTCTTTTCGATCTCGGTCTCTAANTCACTGATCGTGTCTTGCATAGACGATCGTCTTGTCGGCGGCAGCAGATCCGCTAAGGATTGAGTTTGGGAGAGGATTTCTGATTGCTGGGCGATCTTCTTCTCTCTGGCATCTCGCTGCATTTCATTGAACGCAATGATTCTTGTTTTGAACACCGAGAGGGCGTCAGCGATTTTGCCGATTTCGTCGTCGCGCTTTTTCTCGACCTGCGCATCCAAATCGCCCTTGGCAAGGCTATCGAGAACTTCGATAGCGTCCCCAAGAGGACGTAAGCGGCGGCGCAAAAGAAAAAACAGAACCAAGCCCGACAAGGTAAGAAAAGCCGCAGAGATCGCCAGAGCTTGATAAAAAAANGTTTCACCCTCTTGCACCGCGGCGTCTATGTCTTTGGCAAAGTACAGTGTCGCCGATTCGTTTTCGCCTACCGCAATAGAAATCGGCGCGACAGCATGAACTTTGTCGCTTAGTGTTTGNAAACCTGGTCCGAGCAGTTGTTGCAAGCTCTCGGTACCTGAAATCCCGCGACTTTGNTCGCTGATGACTTGANTATGACTCGGCGCGAATAATAGCGAATTAGAATCTTGTTCGAAGGCTCTNGTGAGCGCTTGGAACGAGCGACCGTAGTAAACGTAGGCAAGCACGGTGGCATTGGCGAAAATCGGGAACACAAGATACTGCTGAATGTCCTGTGCATCGCTCACAAAGCCCTGCTGAGATTGGCGAGTGAAGGTATATGTGCTCAATCTCTTGGCGAGATTGGGGTTCATGAAGGAGNTAGTCGCCTGGTCTGGCGCAAAGTCGAAGATAATCTCGCCGCTCTTCGACAAGATAGACAAGTTGTCTAGCGTGCCGTTTTCAAGCAGTCGGGTGTATTGAGGCTCTATAGCGATCTCAATGCGGCGTGGCACACCACTCTTTATCGCCTCGATCGGACTGCGTCTGCCGCGCAGACGCCATATTGAAGGCTTACCAGGATCTGCGTCGAACGCGTAGTACTCCATACGCTGAAAGAAACTGTCGCTGACCTTCTGAAATAGAATTTTCTGATTGTCAAAGATTTCAGTAGAAAGCGTGTCCAGTGATTTTTGCCGTAGCAGGAAATTTTCGGACGAAACTAGAAATACGGTAATCACCAGGGATAATAGGAACAATCCTGTGACTTGGTACAAAATAGAGATGTTTTTTCGCAAAGCTATGTTCCATTTACGGGATGGATTTAATACGCTGAGNGATTCAGAAAGAACTTTAGAAGAGCCGGAAACTATGGTTAAAAGACTCTTTTTTCAATCAAATTTTTTGCTTGTCAGTGTTTTGTTTGCAATGCAGGGCGCGCATGCACAAGAGTCCGCACCGATTGATCTGTATGAACTCGGAAAATTGGTCTACAACAAAGGCACCGACAGCTGTCGAAGCTGCCATGGTATTGATGGAGCAGGCACATCGCGCTCGAACGTAGATTTGCGTGATCCTTCAAGCTGGAAATCTGTGCAATATGAGCGCGTGCTAAAGGGCTCGCCAATGGANCTCTCCAGCGAATCTTTAGTGAGAACCCTTATTGCACTTGGAGCCAAAGGTTGGAATGAGGAGAATTTCGGCAAGGTTCGAGATCATTTGAGCGATACAGAGCTTGTGGATGCCGCCCAGGGAGAGGCGCTGCCACCTTTTGATGAAGAGATGATCGGTTTGGATTCGCCCAATAAGCGCACCCTAACCACCCATGTGATTCGTCTAATGCGCAAAGCGGGTATGCCGCGACCCAAGCCCCAGGAAATACAGGACTTGCTTGCGGCTTCTGCACTGACCTATATCGAATCCGAATTCATGGAGTAAAGCGCTTGCACATTCGTCTGCAGGCGATCGTTGTATTTTTGTGGAAACCGGTAGCGCACAGCTGATCACGACTCTATAATTCCGCGCCTTTGGTGGGCGTAGCTCAGTTGGTAGAGCTCCGGATTGTGATTCCGGCGGTCGTGGGTTCAATCCCCATCGTCCACCCCATTTTCTGCTCCCGCTGGACTTGTGTTCAATTGCCCTCATACCCTACCGCCGTCACCCGATTGACGGAGTACCACGAAGGCCATACCAGCGAACATGCTGAATGCCAGCAGCTAGTGCCGGTCGCGCAATCGCATACGAATCCCCAACGTTAAAGCACCGCATTGTTAGAACGAATCTGAACGTGGTATTGCTCGACTCAGGTCATAGGAGAATTTGGTAGCTGTATAGGATGGTTCGAGTTCTAATATCAGCAGCTGTGTGAAGTTGCGAGGCCAACAATGCAAGTAATGAAAAGAATCGGCGTCATATGTCTTTGGGGCTTGCTCATTCTTGTTACGGCGACAGCAACCGCAGCGATAAAGCAACGTTTCCAAGATGGCCCAAATCGTGTTTTTTCGGGAGGTGCATTGGCTTCTGGTGCGCTACATCAAGGTCCGGAGCCAGATTGGCAGTTTGTCAACGAAGTCGACACGATTGAGCTACAGCTGCTTGAGCCGGAGCAGTCTCGGCGTATTTGGACGGCCTCGGTTAACGGCAAGATTTATGTGTGGTCAGGTTATATGAACAGTTTTGTCGGTAAGCTCTGGAAGAGCTGGCCTGCGCAGGCCGAGCGTGATGGCAGAGCAGTTCTGCGGGTAAATGGGGTCCGTTATGAGCGGCAGCTGGTGCGCATCAGCAGCGGCGCAGGACTGGAAGAGCTGACTCAATTGATCAACGACAAGTATTCATCTCAGGCAACGCCCGCGACGATCGACTCCGGCGACTTGTGGATGTTTGAAGCAGCTCCTAGGGCCACAGCGGGAGCCGGATAGTGCAGAACTTGTATGCGCGTATAACAGTGGTGATGGCAGTAACTGCGCTCAGTGTGCTTGTGGTACCTGGTGTGGATGATGCGGTGGAGTTGGTATTTCAAATTTTAGTGCTGGTAGCCTCGTCGTAAATCTAGTCCGCGGCGAAATTGCGGCGGCGCTGGTCAATCGCGTCGTCAGCGCGGCGCTAACCAGATGACAGGTCTAACCAAGCCATGCGCGTTGTTGCTTCTAGGGAGGGGGCTTTGAGCGTCATTAGAAACTTTTGTTGGGTGTTGGAATTGGGGCACTGCCACGCGTATGGCAAGGCATCACGACGCTTTGTTACCGCAAATCTGCTAGCAGCAATTTGAAGTCTTCCCGCTCAGGCGTCGCCTCTAACGACTTAACGGTCGGGTCTGAAGCGCGTCATCTCGTGCGCCTAACCGGTTTCATGGTGTTGGGCTTGGTCGCTGTTATGAGCGCTAACCTGATCGAAACCATCTATGTTGGTCTGCTAGGCACACAAGAGCTTGCCGCGTTGGGATTCACCTTTCCATTAGTCATGTTGATGCAAAGTATGACAATGGGCCTGGCGATCGGCGCATCATCGGTCGTGGCGCGACGCGTTGGTTCCTCAGACGTGCAAAGTGCCAAGCTAATTATTACCCACAGTCTCTTGCTCACCACGGCTTTTGTGGTCTTGGTGATCATGTTGGTGCGCCCAAACCTATTGTGGATTTTCGCGGTTCTGGGAGCAGATCAGAACGCCAAAGTTGCCGCTGTAGAATATATGCAGGTCTGGTTCTACGGGCTGCCGGTATTTGCNATTGCAATGGTTGGCTCATCGCTGATGCGAGCTGTTGGCGATGTGGCGACGCCAGGCTATTTGATGGCCATAGGCGCTTTTATGCAGGTGCTATTCGGCCCGGTATTTATCTTTGGTGTTTTTGGCTGGCCAGGACTCGGCCTGGAAGGTGCTGCAGTGGCATTTGTTGTCGCGCGCTGCATCGGCTTTGTCTTTTATCTGTACTGCATGCTGCGGGACAAGATGTTGATCTTCTCCCTCGANGGCTTTTGTCAATCGACTAAAGAGGTGTTTCACGTCGGCCTGCCAGCAATTGCCAGCAACTTGATTGGACCCGTATCAATGACAGTCATCACCCGCCTGGTTGCCGGCTACGGCACTGCCGTGGTGGCCGGTTTTAGCCTTGCCACACGCATAGAGACCATGTTCGCAATGGTAATCTGGGCGCTGTCCATGAGCGTTGCACCATTTATTGGGCAAAACTGGGGCGCTGGTAAGTTTGCGCGAGTATGGCGTGCGGTAACGTTGGCGCATGTGTTCGCGCTGTGCTGGGGAGCTTTCGCTTTTCTGATGTTGCTGTGGGTCGCACCGCTGGCCATCAGCCAGGTGACCGAGGACGCCCAGGTCGCGCAGGCGGCAACAATTTATCTGCTGATTGTGCCGATCGGTATGGGCCTAATGGGTATTACGGCCAATGCAGGCAGTAGTTTTAATGCGTTAGGACAACCAGGACCACCACTGGTGATGTCAGTACTACAGATGATTGTATTAACCATCCCGCTGGCAGTGTTAGGTAACGCATGGTTTGGTTTTGCTGGGATTTTTGGCGGCGGTTTGTTAGCGGTTGTCATCTCTGCTGCGGTAATGTTTTTTTGGTTGCGACGCAATTTGCGTGAGGGTGCAGTGCGACCCGCGATCGCCAAGTCACTGGAGGCGCCATAACTGGGGGCCCTTGCCGTTGCCTTCAGGCTGATCAATAGTATGTTCCAAAGGGAGTAAGAGCAGGGAGCGCAACNTGCAGCGAGCGACCGGTCGATATACGGATACCATCGCACCGCAAGATATTTCTGCGGAACTTTTGCCCGTGATTGAAGAACTAGGACTGCGGGACAATTGTCGGCAATTGGCAGAGCAGGGATGGACTGTNCTGCATGGCGTGCGCGATAGCAATTTCAATGCGAGCCTCAGGCAGCGCATCTTAAACCTCAGCCGCGGTGCGGGAGCCAATATGCTCCTGCACAAAGATCCGGTGTTCGCTACCGCGGTTCTGTCGCCGCAGCTGTTAGCGTTGGCAGAATTTTCTGTTGGTCGGGGGTTTTTGCTTAGCCAAGTGGCCGCAAGTGTTCGTACTCAAAACTCTCCGGCCATAGGTTTGCATGCCGATCACAACTGGCTACCCGCGCCTTTTCCGGCGCACAACATGCTGATGACTGCGTGTTGGGCGTGTGATGAATATACCCAGGAAGGTGGCGCCACGTTGGTGATACCTGGCAGCGCTCAACATCGGCGACATCCTGATAACGAGGAGTGTAAGTCGCTTAAGGGTGCGATACCCATCGAATGTCCAGCAGGCTCTATAGCGGTTTGGGACGGCAACCTCTGGCACTCTAATTACCCGCGTAGCCTAGAGGGAGAACGGGTGGTTTGCCACATCACCTACAGCCGCTTGATGATGCGCCCTGTTGAGAACTACCAGGCTCATAGTCAGCGACTAGTGGCTGAGCATGGTGCCGTAATGAGCCAATTGCTGGGCCAAGATGATTTCTTAGATAGTCCCAATGGCGTCGATTACTCCAAGCTTACGCAGACCTTTAACAACGCTAAGCGTTAGCGTAACGACAATAAAACCGGCGCGCGTTCCCCCAGGAAGACCGTCGTGGTTGCNTTCACACGAGCCGCAACTTGGTGCGCGCATACTCGAAACTTTCACCCACTCGCGAACGGTCGGTTGCCAAAAGGTCAATAGCGGTTAAGCGATCGCGCTGATCTGTGTCACTTTGTACGAAGTTGATATAGCTCTCATCAAGATCCATGCGCCCGTGGTTATCTACACTTCTGCCGATAAATTGGCTAAAGCGTCTGGCAACTATGGTTGGATNTTGGCAGCTGATCTCGNCGCCGACGATACCACTTACAACATCGGTTCGTTGGTGCCAAGGCCAAGCTTGTCCGCCCCAAGCCCAGCTGTCCCAGTCTTCCATCCAATCAAAAGAGGTCAGCACGCCGCCGGTATCACCTGGATGCAAATGGATAGCCGCGCCAGTGACGCCGTGATGGCTGCGTTTAGGGACATCCATCACGACTCTTACAGCGGCCGCCATTGCGCGGTNGCGAGCGGCTTCTAAGTCGTCTACTTGGAGCAGCAGCATGTAGCCTCCCGGCCCNCCTTGCTTGTCTAAGAATTTCTGCGTCGGCGCACTGTCGCGTTCCGGTTGCAAGATTTCGAGAAATGTTTGACCCACCGCGATAACGGAGTTGTACATCCAAATGGGCGCATTGGGCTTGTCCCTGTGCACTGGGGTCACTTCAAGCCGTTGTGCCACAGCGGTTTCTACTGGCCAGATGTCGTCGGTACAAATGGCGATTTGGCGAATTCGAATTTTTGCTGCTGCCGGCACATCGTCCATACTGCCTCTCCTCTTATGCATGGTGGCTAAGCCGTCAATCGTGCCAATAGCCGTGGCAGCGGTCAAAGGTTTGCCGGCGCAATACAATCCGCTGTCAACTGCGATTGCGCGGCAATTGTGCTCATGCAAAATGCGCAACATAGGAATTCACAGGAGCGATGCGATGTCCGAGCAACAGGCGGTGGTGTACGAGGTANAGGATGGCGTTGCGGTAGCACGCTTGAACCGACCGGAACGTATGAATGCGATGACGAACGGTCTCATGCGGGGCATAAGTGACGCCGTTGAACAAGTGCAACAAGACCAGTCGGTTCGCGTTTTGGTGTTAACCGGCAGCGGAAAAGGCTTTTGTGCAGGTGCTGATCTACAGCAGGTCGCCGACGGCGACACTGTTGAAANTGGTCGCGATGCGAACAGTGGCGANGGCCAAAGTGGCGATGCATTTAATCGCGCGCTTGCAGATCTAATGGACTGTCCAGTACCNACAGTTGCACGAGTTAATGGAGCCGCAGCGGGCGGGGGCTTTGGCTTAGCGATGGCTTGCGACATTACCATCGCTGCAGAGTCGGCGTTCTTTGTCGCAACGTTTGGACCGAATCTTGGCATCGTTCCCGATATGGGCACGACCTGGAATCTGCCGTTGCGAGCGGGGCGCGCCCGAGCACTTGGCATAGCTCTTTTAGGTGAGCGCATTGCGGCTCGTAAAGCAGAACAGTGGGGACTCATTTGGAGTGCGGNGGCAGACACGGAATTAGATAGCGAAGTAGCTCGGGTAGTCGATGTGCTAAAGCGCTCCTCGCCAGACGCTTCGGTGCGTATTCGCGATACCATCAACAGAGCCAATCACAATAGTTTTGTCCAACAANTGGAATTGGANATGCAGCATCAAGGGGTGTTGATACCGAAAAATATGCGCGAAGGGGCGCGGGCCTTTCTGCAAAAGCGCATGCCGAATTTCGACGGTGCGAGGTCCGATTAAGAGCACAGAATGCGCACCCTAGCCACTCTCCGTCACTGCGTGCTTGCACACTTGGTTAAAAAGGTCGCGGCCGCATTTCGCGATCAGTGGCCGTGCTGCATTAGTGCCGGCGCGATTGATTGGCAATAGCAGCTGGATAGACAGCAGCCTTACGCTAGTGTCCGGCGGCAGCAGAAGCCCCGTCAAGACAGTGGCATCACAGATGGATAATGCTGCATGGTAAATGGCTTGTGCATTCGGTGGGGGCAGCATTTGGCTAAATGCTGGTGTATTATGCCGCCCTCATTTTTGTCGGTGCGGAAATCCTCCCACCTTTGTCTATCCTGAAGCAGAGCTTGAAACCTAAGCATGAATGTATCCATTGAAACCATGACCGGCCTTGAGCGCCGCCTGACGATTGCTATTGCCAGCGAAGAGTTTGAATCGCAAATCACCCAACGTCTGCAAGATGCCCGCGGACGGGTGAACATTCCTGGATTTCGCGTGGGTAAGGTGCCGTTGAAAGAAGTGCGCAGACGCTATGGTAGTGCCGTGCGTGCGGAGGTGGCCAGCGAACTAATGCAAAGCAGCTTTGTGCAAGCGGTTCAGCAAGAAGAAATGAATCCGGCNGGATCNCCAAAGCTGGATGTTGTGAAAATGGATCCGGGCATCGATTTTGAGTTCACAGCGACTTTTGACGTCTATCCAGCCATCGAACTGGGCGATTACAGTAAAGTCAACGTTAAGCGACCAACCACCGAGATAGGTGACGCAGACATAGAAACGATGATTGCGAAGCTCCGAGAACAGCACACAACCTTCGAAGCCGCGGAGCGTGCTGCAATGGCAGGAGATCAGTTAAAAATCGATTTCACCGGTACATTGGATGGCGAGCGAGTTGAGTCCGCGTGTGGTGAGGACTTTACCTTCAAGGTCGGCGAAGGGCAGATGATTGAGGACTTCGATCAGGCGGTGATTGGTATGTCGGCGCAAGAGGAAAAGACCTTTGACGCTACTTTCCCTGAGGACTATCGCGCTGAGGAATTGCAAAACAAGACGCTACAGTTTTCAGTAACTGTAAAAGAAGTCACCGAAGCGGTGGCGCCTGAGCTTGATGAGGCGTTTTTTGAGAAGTTTGGTGTCACCGAGGGCGGTGAGGAAAGTTTTCGCGCTGAGGTCCAAAAGAATATGGAGCGGGAACTGGAATCTGCAATAAAAAACCAAGTAAAACAACAGGTAATGGATGGTTTGTCGAAAATACATGACTTTTTGTTGCCCGATGATGTGGTGCATAGGGAGATTCACGCT
>NHET02000011.1 GCA_002170355.2 Gammaproteobacteria bacterium TMED92 | reverse complement strand
GCGACGGCAAAGTGTTTGTGCAAACTATTGATGACCGAATCAGCGCCTTAGATGTGGAATCGGGCGAGGTGGTTTGGACTTACGACAGCCAAATGCCCTTGTTAACGCTGCGCGGCACCAGCGCGCCGGTGTTTGATCAAGGTATTGTCTACTCTGGATTCGCTAACGGCAAAGTGGCCGCACTGCGCGCAGAAAATGGTGAACCCATGTGGGAACAGCGGGTCATGTTGCCNGAAGGGCGTTCAGAGCTNGACCGNATNGTCGACGTCGATGCGCGNGTGATGCTCGATGGCGGNTCNATGTACGCNTTNGCCTACCANGGGCGAGTTNCCGCTATTAGCCGTCGTGAAGGGCGGCCTATGTGGGAACAAGAACTATCAGGTTATCTGGATATGGCCCAGGGCTATGGTCAAGTGTACGTGGTTGATAAGGACGACACGATTACAGCGCTGAACAAAGACGATGGCGGCATTAACTGGCAGCAAAGCGCATTTGCTCGACGTAAAATTTCCGCCCCCTTGGCTTTCTCGAATTATGTGGTTACGGGAGACGACGAAGGCTACCTGCATGTCTTGGCACAACGAGACGGTCGCTTGGTAGGCCGTCGAAAGCTTGGTGGTAAGGGTCTGCGCACCCAAGCGGTGTTGGCCGATGACATGTTATATACGCTGACTAATGCAGGAACGCTGACCGCCCTAAAGGTCACGCTAAGATAAGTCATGCTGCCGAGCATCGCGTTGGTTGGTCGGCCGAATGTTGGCAAGTCGACCCTCTTTAACAAGTTAACTCGCAGTCGCGATGCGCTGGTTGCTGATGTGCCAGGGCTTACACGAGATCGTCGCTACGGGCGTATGCAGTTCGACGGCGGTGTGGCAACGCTGATCGATACGGGTGGCTTGTTTGGCGATGATGTTCTGGCGGACGCGCTTACGCAACAAACGCGTTTAGCTGTGGATGAAGCAGACATCGTGTTGCTGATGTTTGATGGTCGCGACGGCGTTACGGCGGCAGACGAGGATGTTGTCAACTATTTGCGCAAGTCCAACGTGGCGTTTATCCCGGTTATAAACAAGATTGACGGGCTACCCGAGCACGAAATCACCGCAGAGTTTGGTCGTTTTGGCTTTGCCGATTTTTTGCTGATTTCTGCCAGCCACAGTCGCGGNCTTAAGCAGTTGCGCACGCAACTGGCTGAGCGTCTACAAANTATGGCGGCGGCTGACGAAGCAGGCTTACAAGACGATGAAATGCCACAGACTGGTATTCGCGTTGCGGTTGTAGGTCGACCTAACGTTGGTAAGTCGACGCTGGTAAACCGACTGCTCGGCGAAGAGCGCCAAGTGGTATTTGACATGCCGGGGACCACCAAAGACGCCATAGACATACCGTTTCATAGAGGCGNTGTAGATTTTGTCTTGATCGATACCGCCGGAGTGCGGCGCAAAGGCCGAGTATCAGAAATCACAGAAAAGTTTTCTGTGGTGAAAGCTCTGCAAGCAATGGAGCGCGCCCACGTAGTGATCTTAGTCTTGGACGCTCAAGAAGGAGTAGTAGAGCAAGATTTACATGTACTCAACTACGCGTTGGATGCCGGGGCTGGAATGGTGATTGCGGTAAATAAGTGGGATGGCTTGGAAACGGCTCATCGAGATCAGGTAAAGAAAGCGTTGGATAGGCGTTTAGCGTTTATACCCTGGGTGCCATTACAGATGATTTCTGCATTGCATGGAACAGGCGTGGGTCATTTGCTCGATCAAGTGCAAAAGATACATGACATTGGCGCTTTCCAAGTGTCTACATCTTTGCTCACACGACTGCTACAAAATTTAGTTGCGTCCCATCCAGCACCGGCGGTGCGCGGCAGGCCAATTAAATTAAAAGTGGCGACTCGTGGAGGCGCGCATCCACCGAAAATAGTTGTACACGGTAATCAACTCAGTGCGCTGCCTGCCAGTTACCGCCGTTTTTTGGAGAATGGTTTCCGCGAAGCACTGAATTTGTTGGGTAATCCAGTAAAGATAGAATTGCGAGATTCCGAAAACCCCTATGCAGGACGCAAAAATCAACTCAATCAACGCCAACTAGATCGACGCAAGCGCGTGATCAAACATCGTAAGTCGAAGCGTTAGGGGCTTATTGCGGCGGCAAGAGCCGCACGGAATGCCACGGGGTCAATGCGGTAACCATTCAGGCTCACCGACCAATGCAGGTGTGGGCCNGTGACTCGCCCGGTAGCCCCTACCAAACCAATGACTTGATTCTGCTCCACAACGTCGCCGGTACTCACGCTTTGTTCGCTAAGGTGGCAATACATAGTAATTAGNCCCTGGCCATGGTCGAGAAATACGCTTTTGCCGTTGTAGTAAAGGTCATCTACCAAGGCGACCTTCGCGTCGGCAGGCGCGATTATGGGCGTGCCGGTAGGTGCGGCAATGTCCAAGCCGCTGTGAGGGCTTCGAGGCTGATCGTTGAAAAAGCGCCGGTGGCCGTAGAGACTGGTGGTGGTTCCTTCTAGCGGCATAACAAAACCGCGGCTGATGTCCATAGGCGCGGATATGCTTGCATAAACCNTGCGCTGACGAGCACCTTCAAGCCGAATTCGTTCTAATTGCTTTGGGTTCGGCGTTACCATTTCCTGGTTTTTGAGCGTAATGCGCTGCTCGGTGTAGCGTTTGTCAACAACATCAAAAGTATGAGTCCGCTCCTGGTCGGCGTTTTGGTAGCTCAACGTCGCTGGGCCGAGTGCCTGCCGTATGGGTATACCCACTAATGCGGTGTTGCCAACGACCAATACCGGCTTGTCAGCGAAGCGCACATTCGTTGCACCCTCCGGCAGCAACCAAGCGTATACGCCACCAGGGACACTGGTATTGGCGGTAGCAATGCTTGTTGGGGCTAACAGTACTAACGCAATCGTTATGGCGATATAGAAAATAGTGCCGAAGCGGCTATTCATGGTCTGAAGCATGATCAGGCTCCTTAGTCACAGGTTGCAAAGATGCGTCAGCGTCAATGTGAGTGACGTTAGCGGTGATCGCGCCCATAGCTAACTGGGCGGTAATCTGCTCACCAAGTTGCACGTCTTTGGTGTTCTCAAGCACTTTGCCGTTGGGATCCCTAACAATGGCGTAACCGCGACTTAATGTAGGTAGCGGACTCACGCTTTCGAGCATGCGGGCGAGATTCGCGAGTTTGTTGTGATGTAACTGCAAGGTTTGCTGCCAGCGAGCGTGCAACTTTTGATGCAAAGTTCCCACGCCTTGGCGTGCAAGCTGCAACCGATGACTGGGACCCAAGGCGCTAAGACGAGCGCGCGTTCTAACCACCTGATTGCTGTCGTCGAGTAAACGCAATTGCATAGCCGCGCTGAAGCGGCGACGTTGCTCGTCTAGGCGTTGCCAGTTTTGTTGGATATGAGTTTTAGGGCTGACCAATCGAAGAGCGCTGTTGCGCAATTGGAAATTCTGTTGCTGCAGGGTGTATTGCATAACGCTGCGTAGCTGCCGAAAAGTCGCAGCCAAACTGTCTAACATATCTTGAGTGTTGGGGACGATGATCTCGGCTGCAGCAGATGGCGTGGGCGCCCTCACATCGGCAACAAAGTCCGCAATGGTAACGTCGATCTCGTGGCCGATGGCAGCAACGACTGGAATACGCAATTCGTAGATGGCGCGGGCAACAGATTCCAAGTTAAAGCACCACAAGTCTTCCAGCGAGCCGCCACCACGAGTGAGTAAAATTACGTCCGGGGCAAGCCGCTGCGCTTGGGCTAAGGCGTGCAAAATTTGTGGTTCTGCCTCGTTGCCCTGCACCGCCGTGGGGATAAGTGTGACGCGCAAGCGCGGATAGCGCCTGCGCCAAACCGCCAGCACGTCTTGTAGCGCGGCACCGGACGCAGACGACACCACGACCGCTGATGTAGGTTGGTGCGGTAGCGGCAGTTTATGCTCTGTTGCAAACAAACCTTCGGCCGCAAGCTTTAGTTTCAAAGCATCGAAAGCCTGCCGTAACGCGCCTTCGCCAGCGGGTTCCATTTGCTCAACAATAATCTGAAAGTCGCCGCGACCCTCGTACAAACTGACTTTGCCGCGAATCAGAACCTGCTGGCCATCGCTAGGCTGCATTTGTACTGCGCGATTGCGGTTAACAAACATAGCGCAACGCACCTGAGCTTTGTCGTCCTTGAGCGTGAAATACCAGTGTCCGGAGCGTGGGCGAGCAAAGTTCGATAGCTCGCCAGTGACCCATACTTGGTTGAACCTTTGTTCTATAGTCACGCGTGCCTGCCGATTAAGCTGACTTACGGTGACCACGTTGGACTGTGCTGGTTTACTAGATTCGGGCATCGTGTTCTCGCAGCGCGCGTAGTTGTAGAGTGTAGGGGTAACGAGGACCAAAACCCAATGCCGTAGGGGATTTATGCGCGCGAACAGACNGTNTCGGGCCGGCAACAAACACCGCGACATTTACTTACAGTCACCGCGTCGCTAGAATCTAGCTTTTGCGGGGTTCTCAATGCTGCGTATTGCTAGCGACGCGCTCACCTTCGACGACGTACTCCTCCTACCTGCTTACTCCCAAATCCTGCCCTCTGAAGTCACGCTCGGCTCGCGCGTATCGCGCAACATCACGCTGAATATTCCAATGGTGTCATCGGCCATGGACACGGTAACAGAGGCGCGCCTGGCTATTGCGATCGCCCAAGAGGGCGGGATTGGCGTGGTGCACAAAAATATGCAGGTAGAACAACAAGCGAAAGAAGTCAGAGCGGTAAAAAAGTTTGAATCCGGGATCATTCGTGATCCGGTAACCATCGCCCCGTCTGCGTCTGTCGAGTCACTCTTTAACCTCACCCGCGATCACGGTATTTCCGGCGTCCCGGTTGTTGAGGGAGAGCAATTGGTCGGCATTATTACTAGCCGCGATGTACGCTTCGAACAACGCACCGGGGTAAGCGTGCGCGACATCATGACGCCTCGCGAGCGTTTGGTAACGGCGAAGGAAGGCACCGATTTTTCAGAAATTCGCCGCCTATTACACGAACATCGCATAGAAAAAGTATTGCTGGTCGGCGATGACGGCAAGCTTACCGGCATGGTTACGGTCAAAGACATTGCCAAAGCCGAAGCCTTTCCAACAGCTTGTAAGGATCATCAAGGCCAGTTGCGGGTAGCCGCCAGCGTCGGTATCAGTGCCGATACTGATGATCGTGTTGCGGCTTTGGTGGAAGCCGGCGTTGACTTAGTGGTAGTCGATACTGCGCACGGACACACTAAAGGGGTGCTCGACCGGGTCAGTTGGATTAAGCAGAAGTATCCGGACTTAGACGTCATGGGTGGCAATGTCGCAACAGCGGATGGTGCGCGTGCCTTAATAGATGCGGGCGCGGACAGCGTTAAAGTCGGTATTGGGCCGGGTTCAATATGTACAACGCGTATTGTTGCCGGAATAGGCGTGCCGCAAATCACCGCCGTATCTGCGGCGGCAGAGGCAGCGGTAGAAATGGACGTGCCGATCATCGCCGACGGTGGCATACGCTACTCAGGTGACATCGCCAAGGCGATCGCTGCAGGAGCCAGTGCCGTAATGATCGGAAGTTTATTGGCGGGTACAGATGAAGCGCCTGGTGAGGTAGAGCTATACCAAGGTCGAACGTATAAGTCCTACAGAGGAATGGGTTCGATGGGTGCGATGGCTCAGTCGCACGGGTCTAGCGATCGCTACTTTCAGGAAATGGACGGTGATTCGCGGAAGCTGGTACCAGAAGGAGTAGAAGGCCGGGTCGCCTACCGAGGCCCAGTTAGCCCAATAGTGCATCAACTCATGGGAGGTTTGAGGGCGTCCATGGGTTATACCGGTAGTGCGGACATTCCTACGATGCGGACGGTGCCAAAATTTGTGCAGGTCAGCGCGGCCAGCATGGCCGAGTCCCATGTGCATGATGTGGCGATCACCAAAGAAGCCCCGAACTACCCTAGTCCGCGATAGGGTCAGCGCAACACTTGCCCCTGGGTAGCTCCTGAAATAAATGGTTACGGAGACAAGGCTGTCGTAGCTGACAGCTATTAAGAGATGGCACAAAAAAACGACATTCATGCCCAACGATTACTGATCGTTGATTTTGGTTCCCAGTACACCCAACTTATTGCAAGACGGGTGCGCGAATGCGGGGTGTACTGCGAAATTTATCCGTTTGATGTAAGTGCAGTAGCAGTCAATGAATTCGCACCTCAAGGGGTCATATTGTCTGGCGGTCCGGAAAGCGTAACGGGCGAGGAAACTCCTCGGATTGATCAGATTATTTTTGATTTAGGCGTGCCGGTACTGGGCATCTGTTATGGCATGCAGGCTATGGCGCAGCAATTTGGTGGTCAAGTGAGCGAGTCCGATCAGCGCGAGTTTGGCCATGCGCGTATTCAGGCCGAGTCGCCAAGTGGTTTTATTAGCGCCCTGCTTGATGTTGATCAAGGTAATGACGTTTGGATGAGTCATGGCGACAAAGTAACCGAGTTGCCGCCGAACTTTGTGTGCACGGCAAGCTCTGGCAGCGCGCCTATCGCGGCCATGGAGAATGCAGAGAAACGATTGTACGGCGTGCAGTTTCATCCAGAGGTGACCCATACCAAGGCAGGCTATGAATTGCTCAGTGAGTTTGCTCACAACATCTGTGGCTGCGACGGTACCTGGACGGCGGCAAATATAGTTGAAGACGCCATAGCGCGAGTGCGCGACCAAGTGGGCGAAGACAAAGTGGTTTTGGGCTTGTCTGGCGGAGTGGACTCCTCGGTAGTAGCGGCATTGCTTGCGCGCGCCATTGGTCCACAGCTGACCTGTATATTTGTGGATAACGGGCTACTGCGTAAGGACGAAAAAGGCGAGGTCGAGTCTGCGTTTAATAACGCCATTAACGACGGCGATATGCCGCCGTTAGACATTTTGACCATTGATGCAGAAGCGGAGTTCTTGGGCAATCTGCAAGGCTTGGATGACCCAGAAGCCAAGCGCAAGGTCATAGGCAGTACATTTATTGACGTCTTCGACCGCGAGGCACACCGGCTTGAAGGTGTTAAGTGGTTGGCGCAAGGCACAATCTATCCCGATGTCATTGAATCCGCGGCCTCCAAGTACGGCAAAGCTCATGTCATAAAATCGCACCACAATGTCGGCGGTTTGCCAGAACGCATGGCTATGCAGTTGGTAGAGCCGCTGCGGGAATTGTTTAAGGACGAGGTACGCAAAATAGGACTGCACCTTGGTTTGCCAAAATCGTTGATTATGCGCCACCCGTTTCCCGGTCCAGGACTGGGCGTGCGTATTCTGGGAGAGATTAAAAAAGACTATGCCGACGTGCTGCGCGAGGCCGACGCGATCTTTATCGAAGAACTCCGCCGTGCAGATATTTATAGTCAGGTGTCCCAGGCCTTTGCAGTCTATCTGCCCGTCAAGTCGGTAGGGGTAGTCGGCGATGCGCGGCGCTATGAACATGTGATCGCATTGCGCGCAGTAGAAACCATAGACTTTATGACAGCACGCTGGGCGCATCTGCCCTTCGAGTTTATCGAACATGTGTCCAACCGCATTATTAACGAAATTGCGGCGGTATCTAGGGTGGTTTATGACGTATCCAGCAAACCGCCGGCGACGATTGAGTGGGAGTAGTGACATGGGTTGTAAGCTGCACAGTTGCTGACTTCACTACCCCCAAGGACTGCGAATTCCGTGCCGCCAGATTTTATCCGCCGGGCCAAAGAGTTTAGTGCCGCTGCTGTGTTTTTCTGATCGGTGTTGTGGGGCTAATTCGGTTACGACGCAAGCGCGCCGATTGATGAAAACCGACCGAACGATCGATCTAGGTGGATTAACGCATAACAGCACGATGGAATGACGATAACAGTTCCTATCTCCTAGCATTCACGCTAAGACAATGACAAATGTCGTTCGTCAAAATAGAACCAAGCAGATCTGTATCTTCGGATTTTGTTGTGTACGGATTTGTCGCTGAGGGAAAGCCGCCTATCAGGCAAACAACACCGTCTATCTCTTTCGAAGGGTATACACAACCCAACTTTTAGAGTCTCTGCCGCTGTAATTTTTCGGCGGGAGAGCCAATTTGGGTTTGCTAACGGCAGGACAGCGGGCAGCGCTAAAACGGGGCGGATTCATTACCTTATTGACGATGCTCTCTGCGGCCTGTGGCGATTCAGGGGGCAGTACCAGCGCTGGGCCGGTGTTGTTGCCAGCAGCTTCACCA
>NHET02000075.1 GCA_002170355.2 Gammaproteobacteria bacterium TMED92 | reverse complement strand
ACGTTGTCGTAAAGTTTCTTCTCAAAAGTCGGCACCATCCATTGGGCATCGTGGGCATAACTAAATAGGCCACCGCCAATATGATCGTGAATGCCGCCGCGAGATATTTTCGTTAGCGTCGACATTACCGCCTCCAACGACTCTCTGTCGTTGTCGCCGCGTCGCCGGCTATAAGACCAATGGCGAAGTAGGCGTAGCAAGCGCGCTGGCATTGCAAACTTCATGCTCTTACCAAAACCGCCGTTGGCAGGGTCATGCTGGTGTAGTAACTGGTCGCGACCATGCTCCAACAACGCAAAGTCTTCTACCCCAGGGTCGAGTAATGGCGGTGTAAGTTGGTCAAGTGCCTGACTGAGCTTTTGCGACTGCTCGTCCAATTCTTCGCGCTTGTTGTTAAAGTTTTCCAGAATGCGCATCAGTAGGTCCGCAAACCCCGGCAACTGATGCTGCGCCTGTTGTGGGAAGTAAGTGCCGCCAAAAAACGGTAATTGACTGTCCGGCTCCAAAAATAGCGTCAATGGCCAGCCGCCACTTTTGGGTACGATCAGCTGGAGTGCGCTTTGATACACTTTGTCTAAATCTGGCCGCTCGTCTCGGTCGACTTTAATGTTGACGAAGTGCTCGTTCATCAAGTTCGCCGTATTGGGGTTGAGGAAAGACTCTCTAGCCATAGCTTCGCAGCCGCGACAGCCACGATAACCAATAGTTAGTAAAATAGGTTTGTTGGCATTGCGAGCNTCTTCCAGAGTGGTATCNGTCCACTCGTGCCATTCAACCAAATCATTGGCATGGTCGAGTAAATATTCACTGGTGGCGCTGACAAGTTCGTTCGGCATGGCATACATTGTGGCTAGCAAAAGTGAATTTTCGCACGTTTATCGCCGCGGTAGCAGTCAATGTGACGAGCGTAGTAACCATTTGAAACAACGTGCAATAGAACCGTTGCGCTTGCATGTGCGAATATGCGGCGAAAGCGGTAAGCGCTCGCGCTCGCGAAATGCATCGATTGGAGGACTTTCAGCACATGCTCGATCAAGACGGCTACCGCTCAAACGTCGGCGTCGTATTGGCCAACGCCACAGGACAGGTGTTGTGGGCGCGGCGCGTGGGTGGACGCAATGCATGGCAATTTCCGCAAGGTGGGATTGATCAAGGTGAAACACCGGAGCAAGCGTTGTTCCGTGAACTGTATGAAGAGGTTGGTTTAACACCGGACCGCGTGCGTGTGCTGGCGCAAACAGATGACTGGTTGTACTACCGATTACCTCAGCGCATGCGCCGAAAAAACGCAACGCCTGGTTTTGTTGGCCAAAAACAAAAGTGGTTCTTGCTCGAAATGCTTGGTCAAGACCAAGATGTCAATGTCGCTCAATCGGCGAAACCCGAATTCGATCAATGGCGTTGGGTCAGTTACTACTACCCAATATCGCAAATCGTAGAGTTTAAGCGTGAAGTGTATCGGCGTGCGTTATTGCAGTTAGCCGCCTACCTGCCCAGGACAGATTAAGAGTGCTCAATACGCTGCGACAAATTGTTCAAGCGTTCGCGCAAGAAGCGGATTTTNCAGCATCGGTGCGCTTGCTCGCACAGCGACTGCGCAGCGCTCTAGGCACGGAGGTGTGCAGTATTTATCTGCTCAACGAAACCCGTGATGGATATCGGCTGGTGGCGACCGANGGCTTGAACGAAGCGCAGATCGGCGAAGTGGTATTGGCGCAGAATCAGGGGNTGGTCGGGTTGGTTGGGCGGCGTGCCGAGCCGTTAAATCTTGATGCTGCGCAAGATCATCCAAATTTTCATTTCGTGCCAGAGATCGGCGAAGAACCATTCAATTCATTCTTGGGTGTTCCCATTATTCATCAAGGTCGGGTGCTCGGAGTCTTAGTAGTGCAACAACGTGANCGTCGTCGCTTTGATGAAGCCGAAGAGGCCTTCATGGTGACGTTGTCTGCCCAGTTGGCGGCCGTGGTTGCTCATGCTGAAGCCGTTGGCGACAGCATCAGTATTGGACGTAAACGCGAAACAGGCGTGGAAGGGCACTTCCAAGGTTTAGCAGGTTCGCCGGGTATAGGCATCGGCACCAGTGTGGTATTGCATCCCCTTGCCAATTTCGAATCGGTACCAGAGCGCTCGGCGGACGACATCACGGTGGAGCTGATGCTACTCGATCGCGCGTTAGAAGCGGTTCGTGGGGATATTCGTGGCATCATCGAAGAGTTCAAAACCAGTTTGCCCCAAGAAGAATTAGCGTTGTTCGATGCTTACCTACATATGCTTGACGACAACGCGCTAGCCGGTGACATCCGTCAGCGAATCCGCCTTGGGCAATGGGCCCAGGGCGCTTTGAAACAAGTGATTCGAGAGCATGTTGGGCGCTTCGAACTGATGGACGATCCTTACCTAAAAGAGCGCGGCAGCGATGTAAAAGACCTAGGTGTTCGCATACTCGGTTATTTGCAACGTATTCGAGAGAAGAAAACCCAATTTCCCAAGGACACCATATTGGTGGGCGAGGAGGTGACGCCCTCTATGCTCACAAGTATCCCTGCAGATCGCTTGCGCGGTGTCGTGTCGTTGCAGGGGTCCGGCAGCTCCCACGTGGCTATTCTCGCTCGGGCCATGGACATACCAGCGGTGATGGGGGCAGTCGATTTGCCAGGCTACGACCTAGAGGGCGTGCCGGTTATTGTCGATGGTGACTATGGCGAGGTTTATACCAATCCCAGTAAGGAGCGCTTGCAAGAGAACCGTACTGTTATCGCCGAACAGAGGTTATTTGAAGAGGAACTCGAAACGCTTAAAGACTTGCCTTGCATCACCCAAGATGGCTGGCGCGTGCAGTTGTGGGTGAATATTGGCCTCAGCGGTGACATTACCCGTTCCCTTGATCGCGGCGCAGAGGGCATTGGGCTATTCCGCACCGAAGTGCCGTTTATGACCAAAGATCGCTTTCCAACTGAAGTGGAGCAGCGCGCGATTTATCGTGAGCACATGGAAGCCTTCGAGCCGCGACCAGTCACCATGCGCAGCCTAGACATCGGCGGTGACAAAGCCTTGTCGTATTTTCCCATCAGCGAAGAAAATCCGTTTCTGGGATGGCGCGGCATACGAGTCACACTAGACCATCCAGAAATTTTTTTGGTGCAAGTGCGCGCCATGCTCAAAGCCAACGCCGGATTACTTGGTGAGTTGCGCATTATGCTGCCAATGATTTCCAACCTCACCGAGTTGCACGCCGCACAACAGTTGGTAGCGCAAGCCTTCGCGGAAGTGATTGAAGAGGGCGTGCGTGTCAAAAGGCCGCAAGTTGGCGTATTGATCGAAGTGCCTGCAGCCGTTTACCAAGCGCGGTTATTGGCAAAATCAGCAGACTTTATCGCCGTTGGCTCCAACGACCTTACACAGTACATGTTGGCGGTGGACCGCAATAATCCCAGAGTCGCAGGGCTATACGAAGAGGCGCATCCAGCGGTTATTAGCGCTTTACGCGAAGTCGCGCGTGCNACCCATGCCGAGGAAAAACCGCTAGGAATTTGTGGCGAGTTAGCAGGTACCCCGATTGGCGCCGTGCTGCTCATGGCAATGGGTTACCACGTGTTGTCTATGAACGCGACGCATTTGCCGAAAGTGAAGTGGGTGATTCGCAACATCAAACGTCGTGACGCGAGACGAATTCTTGCCAAAGTGCTGCACATGGACACTGCGGAAGAAGTCAGACAGTTTGTTAATCAGCAATTGATTGACGCGGGACTAGAGCGCGCAGTGCCATCCCGGCAGGCGATGTAGGCAGTTTTAANGCAACTTGTGNTGACCGCTAGATCCCTTTCGGATAGCTTTANTTNGAGCGANACAAAGAGCTGGCGCTGCGGTAAGCACAGGCATTCAGCAGCGGTTTAAGTCGAATGAAAGTTAGTGCNTGCCGTGGCAAAGCAGGAACAACAGTGCAAGACCCAAACAGGTAGACAGAGCTCTCGTTCCCAATGATTTGTATGTTGTTTCTTTGATCCTCGTTATGCGACCTAAGAGATTGAAGATACCTCGGTATAGCTTGGGCCACAGCCGTAAAGGTGATCAATGAATTTGCCGATTACTGATGCGTCGCTGTCAACGCCTGCCTATAGATGTAATNAGCTTGGATTGGGTTAAGTCGTCGTTGGTGGCGGTAGATTGTCGATAAGTAGGTGAGGGTCATGCGTACATCGAGTTCACTAANGCTGTCTGNTNGGTTGATGAGCGGCACCAGAATGGGNCATGCCATGGCTTGCTGANAGATGAATTGCTNACCAGATTGAATCTTGATGTGCACCNGCTTTGCTTTTGCGCAACGCGTGCAAAGAGTTCCATGCAATAGATCCACGAGTTCGCAGCACAGTGATGTCGGTAGAGATTACTCAGCGGCGGCCTCTAAACGACCCATCACAATCGTTTTTGCAGACAACACATATTTTGGAGTGGAACCGTGGCCCGACTAGGTTGCGGCTATGTGCTCAACCCATGATAGTTGGCAAAGGCTACACCACCTTCGACAAACCCCCGTCCATATTGATCGCACAGCCCGTAATGTAAGAGCCGCGTTCGCTGGCCAAGAATAACGCTAGGTCCGCGCACTCTTCGGCTCGGCCCATTCGTCCCATGGGCAAGCGTTCNCCNGCNTTGGCNATAAAGTCTTCTAGCGAATCGTTACTGCCGCTGGCGATATGGCGGCGGCGTATTTGGTCGCTTTCTAAGAAACCGATCAACAAGGCGTTGACCAATATATTGTCTGCGGCACCCTCGGCGCTAAGGACTTTGGTCAATGCCATGCCCGCCGCTCTGGAGATCGACGTTGGCGCGGTATTGGCGTCTGGGGTTTTGGCGTAAACGTTGAGTAGGTTGAGGACGCGCCCCCACTTTTGCGCCTGCATGCTTGGCCACACCAATCGTGTCAGGCGCACGGCAGCCAATAGTTTTAGATCTAAGTCGGCCTGCCATTCCTCATCGCTGATCTGGGTGAAGGGTTTGGCGGCGGATTGCCCAGCATTGTTCACTAAAATATCTACCGCCCCAAAGCGCTCTACAACCGCCTTATGGGTCGCGATGACGGCCTTCGGGTCGGTGACATCGCAGGCGAAGTGGGCGACTTCACCTGTGCCTGGTTGTTGCGCAATGTCCTGAGCGGCCTGCTCTAGGGGCTCTCGGCGTCGGGCTAAAATTGCGACCTTTGCGCCGGCGCTGTAAAAGTGTTTTGCCATGGCTAGCCCCAGGCCCAAGCTACCGCCTGTGATTATTGCGGTTTTATCGGTTAACGATGTGTCCATCGGATGTACTCCCATCAATCGCTGTTGTGCTGGGGAAAATTAAAGTCCACACGACTGCCGGCTTGTCCTGCTGCGTGGTAGGTTTGCTCGGAAAAATAAATATGCCCAGCTTCTATAATCAACGCACTGCAGGCGCGGGTACCGTAGTCTTCCCCGACAATAAAGCAGGGTGCAATGCGGCGTTCAAATGCTATATCGCGTCGACGTTGCGGCAGACGTTCGTCTGCTGGAGTAGTGTTGTCGGTGAGCTGTGCGAGCAGTTCGTCAATACTGCAGTTGGCGTCGGCAAGGTCAGCAATAGCACTGGCACCGTCTATGCACTTTGGCCAAGCTGCGCCTAATTCCGCGTTGCTCAGTCCGTAGCTGCCTGCAGCAAGTAACCGAGGTAACTCGCCCTCACCCCTTGCGATGTTGGACGCATAGGCCAAATGTTCACCATCATAGAGCAGTAGGTTAAAGCCAGCGTATTCGCTGCCGTCTATTTCCGTTGCGTAGTCCAGAGCGCTTGTCGTAGAGGTTAGAAATTCATGCACCAAGCCGCCGCGGGACTTTGCCGCTGTGGGATCCGTGTCCTGAGAAAAGTTAGTCAGTGCGCCAAAACGACCACTGCGTGAGCAGCCGAGCCAGGTGCCGCCAGCGACTAGGTCCTTTCCTGCCAAGAGGTCTGGATGCTCTGGCCAAAATCCCGCTGCTTGAGAGGCGCGTGCATGAAATTCATCGCGGTTTGCTGCCACGATCAGGGGCCGCTGAGTGCCCGGACGGTAGGTCAGAAGAATCAAGCACATAGTTTTGTCAGGTCAAAAGAGCGCGAGTTTAACAATACTTTTNGCTGATCGGTGGTCCTCAACCGCGTGCCTTGCAAAAGTCGTTTTATCGCNGCGCNTGGGTTGCAAAAACCGCCAGCGCGCAGCGGCTTTGGGGTATCCTGCGGCGGCGGCGGGTGAGCAAGCAAGACTTGGAAGCGTGTATGTACTATCCACAAATAGATCCGATTATTTTGTCNCTAGGACCGGTTGCGTTGCGATGGTACGGCCTCATGTATCTGCTGGGTTTTGCCGCTGTTTGGTGGTTAGGGCGTCGCCGGGCTGCCTCCCAGAGTCCGCATTGGAGTGACAACGAACTTTCCGACATGGTTTTTTACGGCGCTATGGGCGCGGTGCTCGGTGGCCGTATCGGCTACGTCTTTTTTTACAACTTTCCGGTATTTGCTAACGACCCGCTGTACTTGTTGCGAATCTGGGAAGGTGGGATGGCCTTTCACGGCGGTTTCCTCGGTGTCTTGGTGGCAATGACGCTTTTCGCTCGCAAAACTGGCCGTAGCTTTATTTCTATTACCGATTTTTTAGCTCCCCTNTGTCCCATNGGTTTTGGNCTNGTAAGGATTGGTAATTTTATTAATGGCGAACTCCCAGGCCGAGTCAGCGATTCTGGTTTTGGCTTGATATATCCATGCGAGGTGGTGATGGCTATCAACCCGCTCTGTGTCGGCGCTTGGGAGTCTGCGGTGCGGCATCCGTCGCCGCTGTATCAAGCGTTTTTTGAGGGCGCCGTGCTGTTTACCCTACTGTGGCTGGTGTCGCGTAAACCCAGGCCAGCGGGACTCGTTTCCGCCGCGTTTCTGTGTGGTTATGGCAGTTTCCGTCTGTTCACTGAGCTGTTCCGCGAGCCGGATGCGCACATAGGTTTTGTGCTGTTCGGTGGGGTCAGCATGGGCCAGTTGTTGTCGCTGCCATTGCTCATCGCTGGTATTCTGCTGGGCTTCTGGGCGCTGCAAAATGCGCGCAAATCGGCACATTAACTAACCCCTTTTTCCCGCAATGAATAATAGTCAATAAAGACAGGTAACAAAGAAAGTCAGCACAGTTATGCAGCAGTATTTGGATCTCATGCGTCATGTTCGCGAGCATGGTACTTATAAAGACGATCGCACCGGCACCGGCACATACAGCGTGTTTGGTCATCAAATGCGATTTCCACTGGCGGATGGCTTTCCGCTGGTTACCACTAAGAAAATGTTCTTGAAGGGCATCATTCACGAACTGTTGTGGTTCTTGTCTGGGTCCACAAACATCGGTTATCTGACTGATCACGATGTGCATATTTGGGATGAATGGGCAGATGAACACGGCGAATTGGGTCCGGTATACGGATCTCAGTGGCGCTCGTGGCCAGGACCAGACGGGTCCACTATCGATCAGATCAGTAAGTTACAGGACGCGATTCGCAGTAATCCTGACAGCCGCCGCCATATTGTCAGCGCGTGGAATGTAGCCGAGGTCGACAATATGGCACTGCCGCCATGCCATACACTGTTTCAGTTTTACGTTGCGGACGGCAAGTTGTCCTGTCAGCTGTACCAACGCAGCGCCGATATATTTCTTGGTGTGCCATTTAACATCGCGTCCTATGCACTGCTCACTATGATGCTGGCGCAAGTTTGTGATCTTGCAGCTGGAGACTTTGTTCACACGTTGGGCGATGCGCACATTTACTCAAATCACTTAGAGCAAGCCGATCGGCAACTGCAGCGAGATCCTTTGCCATTGCCCAGCATGATCCTTAACCCTGAAGTTAAAGATATTTTTGGATTTCGATATGAGGATTTCACTCTTGAGGGGTACTCCTCTCATGCTGGCATCAAAGCGCCGATTGCGGTTTAAGGGCATTTCGTGCGCATCAGTTTAATTTGGGCTATGGCCGACAACGGCGTGATTGGACGTGATAACAGCTTGCCCTGGCGACTACCCGTGGACATGAAGCATTTCATGACGACCACCATGGGAAAGCCATTGGTGATGGGTCGTAAAACCCTCGAGTCCATGAAGGCGCCGTTGCCCGGCCGCACCAACATAGTGTTAACCCGTGATCCGAACTGGCAGCGCGAAGGTGTGCAGGTGGTGAGTGACTTAAATGCTGCGTTAGAGCTGGCCGAGCAACAAGGGCTAATCGATGGTGTGGAAGAGACTATGGTTATCGGCGGCGCCGAAATCTATGCATTGGCCCTGCCCCTAGCGGACCGGCTTTATATTACGCGGGTGCACGCGGATCCGTATGGCGATGTGTATTTTCCTGCACTCGATTTCTCGCAGTGGCGTATGCTCTCGCAACAACAGCATCCGGCGGATGAGCGGCACAGCGCGCCGTGTTCGATAGAAGTTTATGAGCGCTAAAGTAGGGCTGTGCGTTAACCCAATGTCTGGGCGTGATGTGCGGCGGCTGGCGGCGCGAGCCAGCAATATGACCCACGAAGCAAAGCGCGACATCGTGGCTCGGGTAGCGGCAGGCGCCGATGCAGTAGGCGCTACCGATATTTATATTGCGCGTGAACCGTTCAACATCGCGTCCAAGGCGCTAGAGTTTATGCAACTCAAAGCGCGGGTGCACATCGTTGAGTACCCAATCACTAACACTGCCAAAGATACCGAAGAGATGATTCGGCGATTCAAAGAGCAGGGTTGTCATACGGTGGTGTCATTAGGTGGTGATGGTACTAATCGCGCCATTGTGCGAGCCAGCTCAGATCTTGATCTTATTCCNATTTCTACTGGCACGAATAACGTCTTTCCAATGCTCGTTGAGCCTACTATTGCCGGTATGGTTGCCGGCCTGAACGCTCGAGCTGTTATCGACGATGCCAATCCGGGACTTAAGCAGGCGGCGAAAGTGCTNCATGTTGAAACACCCAAGGGNGCAGACATTGGTCTAATAGACGCAGTGCTGTTAGCGGACGACAAGGTAGGTAACTTGTTGCCTTTTGACGCGGACCGATTGCGCCGCATGGTGTTGACNCGAGCAGAACCCAANGCCATCGGCATGTCGCCCATTGGCGGCTTCATAGATCCAATATACGCGGCAGACGACCAAGGTTTGCGGGTAGATATGGGTCCTGGAGGGCAAATCATCTACGCGCCGTTATCACCTGGGTTGTTTAAGCCTATACCGGTTATAGATACCGAACGTGTTGCGTTAGCGCAGCCGGTAGCGTTTTCTGGTCCTGGTGTAATTGCCCTAGACGGTGATCGTGATCACGACTTGGCGGCCGGTGAAGTCGCNTGGGTTACGGTGCGTAGGGATGGCCCGCGAGTATTCGACACCAACGCCACCATGCGTTGGGCGGTTGCCACAGGTATGATGTCTCCCGCCGAACTTAGGTCTAGTGTCAGTAACGGCTAGGTCGCGTTGCTTCGGCGTGTTAACAAACCAGCGAACAGAATTAGTTTAATGATAGTAAAACCTCGCATTCGTGGCTTTATCTGCACCACCGCACACCCAGTTGGCTGCGCTGCCCATGTGCAAGAGCAAATCGACTATGTGGCTGCTCAAGCAGCGGATACCCAAACTGGCTTCAAGAACGTCCTCGTATTGGGTTGTTCTGGTGGCTATGGCTTGGCCAGTCGAATAGTGGCTGGCTTTGGTTTTGGTGCTAACACGCTAGGCATCTCCTTCGAGAAAGCTCCTGCCGAAAATAAGACTGGCTCGGCAGGCTGGTACAACAACTTAGCCTTCGAACGCGCTGCCAAACAGCGCGGCGTATACGCGCGCATGCTAGACGGCGACGCGTTTTCTGACGCCATGCGAGAGCAGGCGGCAGAGATAATTCGCCAAGACATGGGGCAAATCGATTTGGTGGTGTACAGCCTTGCCTCGCCTGTACGCCAACATCCGCGCAGCGGGGTGTTGCATCGCTCCAGCATAAAGCCGTTAGGTGAGGTGCTCGATATTAAGACCGTGCAAGTTGAAAAGGGTGAAGTCAGTGAGGTGTCGCTGGAGCCTGCCACACAGGAAGAAAGTGAGAACACAGTCGCGGTCATGGGTGGTGAAGATTGGGAATTTTGGATGCAAATGCTGCAACAACAAGGCTTGTTGGCTGCTGGCGCGCAAACGGTAGCCTATACCTACATCGGCAGTGAATTGACCTGGCCAATATACTGGGAGGGCACCTTGGGCCTTGCGAAGGCGGACTTAGATCGCGCCAGCCGGGCCATCACAGAGCGTTTGAAAGGTACCGGCGGTAGTGCGCGAGTCGCTGTACTTAAGGCTATAGTTAGTCAAGCCAGTGCGGCTATTCCTGTAGTGCCACTTTACGTCGCGTTGTTGTTTAAGGTGATGAAAGAACACGGCATTCATGAGGATTGCATCAGNCACATCTATCGGCTGTTTAGCACCCANCTTGCGCCCGCTGCACAGCAACGATTAGACGAGCAAGGGCGTATTCGGGTGGACGATCAAGAATTGTCCGCGCCAATACAACAGGCGGTNAGAGAGCGTTGGCCAATGGTTGCCACAGATAACCTCGAACAATTGGGCGACCTCGCCGGTTTNCGCGANGACTTTTTNCGTATTTTTGGGTTTGGCATCGCTGGTGTCGACTACGCTGCCGAGGTAAACCCCCTGGGCATAGATTAGATCNCGTCATACAAAGCAACGGTTAAGAAAAGGACAAAACACATGGAAAAGGTGTTCCTACAGGCCTGTCGTGGTGAACAAACTGCCCACACTCCGATTTGGCTAAATCGCCAAGCAGGCCGTTATATGCCCGAATACCATCAGGTCAAAGGCAATTTGCCAAGCTTGGACTTTTTTAAGAACCCAGAGAAAGCCGCCCAAGCAACCCTCGATGCTCAGCGTATTTTGGGTGTAGACGCGGCAATTATGTTTGCCGACTTGTTGCCGATTCTTGAGCCCATGGGCCTGCATTTGGATTATTTGCCAGGTGAAGGTCCGGTATTTAGTAATCCTATTCGTCATGAGCAAGATATTGCCGCTTTGCGAAACGCACCGGCCGCCGAGGCGACGCCGTATATCGCTGAGACGGTGCGCTGTATTAATGCGGACTTACCGAAGGACATCGCGCTAATTGGATTTGCTGGAGCGCCTTTTACCCTCGCGTCATATGCTATTGAGGGGCGCGGCTCGCGCAATTACGTTGAAGTAAAAAAGATGATGCACAACCGTCCGGACCTGTGGGTCCAGCTAATGGACAAATTAGTTGACCAGCTTGTGAGTTATCTAAGGCTGCAAATCAGTGCGGGCGTTGAAGCGGTGCAGTTGTTTGATACTTGGGTCGGAAATTTATCTGTGCAGGATTACACCACGTTCGTGCATCCGCATTTGCAAAAAATGCTGCAGCTGTTGGGTAACGACGTACCGATAATCTATTTCGGCACCGGTAACTCGCACCTACTACCCAGCGTAGCGGCGTTGCCTTTCGACGTCTTGGCCTTTGATTGGCGAACACCGCTGGTGTCCACCTGGCAGCAGTTGGGCTGCAAAGCTGTGCAGGGCAATCTGGACCCAATCGTATTGTGCGCCGAGCAGGGGGCTATTGCCTTGCAAGCAGGACACTTGCTTGATGATGTGGCGGGACGTGGTGGTCACATCTTCAACTTAGGTCACGGTATCATCCCTGAAACGCCAGTAGACCACGTAAAGTTCTTGGTGGACTTTGTGCACGAGTACCCCGCAAACTAAAGGTTAGTAAAGCTAGCAATAGTTGGAGGGTGGTATGCGCATGGTCGTAAAACTCATAGCGGCCTTGTTCGTTTTAGTCGTGGTTATTTTTGTGTTGCAAGGCATTGCGTCGGAAACTGGCGAGGTCGTGGTTCTAACGACGCAAGATCAAACCACGAGTGAACCGGTAACGACGCGGTTATGGGTGGTAGACCATGACGGTGCAATGTGGCTTCGCGGCGATATACAATCCGGTTGGAGTCAACGTGCGTTGGCGCAACCTGCGCCGGTACAATTAGAACGAGATAACGTGTCATATACGCTGTCGGTGGCGGCACAGCCAGCGCAAGTTGAGCTGGTAAATCAACTGATGCGGCAAAAGTACGGGTGGCGCGATCAACTCATCAGCCTTATGGCACTCAGAGAAGACTCTGTCGCGCTGCGGCTAAGCGCTGTTGAATAGACCATGCGGCTGCGCACCTACAGTGCGTAATCGTTGGGTGGAGCG
>NHET02000114.1 GCA_002170355.2 Gammaproteobacteria bacterium TMED92 | reverse complement strand
CGGCCTTGGGTGGAGATACGATCAGTGCTCGTTGACCCTTTCCGACCGGCGCTACTAAGTCGATGATTCTCGCCGTGAGGTCTTCAGTACTGCCGTTGCCACGTTCTAGCTGTAGCCGATCATTGGGGAACAGTGGGGTTAAATTCTCAAACAGGACTTTATGTGTTTTGTTATTGGTTTCGCTAAAGTTGATCTCATCAACTTTGAGCAGCGCAAAGTAGCGTTCGCCATCTTTGGGTGGGCGTATTTTGCCAGCAATGCTGTCACCGGTTCGAAGGTTGAAGCGGCGTACCTGGCTGGGTGATACGTAAATGTCGTCGGGCCCGGCCAAATAAGAACTGTCTGGTGATCGTAAAAAACCAAAACCGTCTTGCAGAATCTCGAGTGTGCCTTCGCCGTAAATATCCTCGCCGCTTTTGGATTGCTTGCGCACGATTGCCGCGATGACCTCTTGCTTGCGCGAGCGTCCGACATTGTCTAAGCCCATCTCTCGGGCCATGTCCATCAACTCCGGTACCGGTTTGCGCTTCAAGTCTGAAAGGTGCATTGCCATTGTTTTAGCCGTTGTAATTAAAAGAAATAAAGTTGCTCTCAAAAGCCTGGGTGCATGCATTTGCACCAGCAAAAAAAGAGAGAAAAGGGGTAGTCGGGTTGGACCGAAAAGCTTATTCGCTCGTTCGGTATCCTCAATCCCAACGGCGACACGACAGAGTGTAGAGAAATGTTGCGCTAGGTCAAGGCGCGATGCTGCGAGTTTGGATAGAGAACGGGTTCTGCTAGTCGTACAGAACCCGATTGAAAGCGACGTGCGCTGTCGTAACTTGGCTAGATGTTGCTGTCGAGGAACGCTTGTAGTTGCGACTTTGACAGGGCGCCGACCTTTGTTGCCTCTACTTCACCGTTCTTAAAGAGCATGAGCGTTGGTATGCCTCGGATGCCGTATTTGGGCGGAGTACCTTGGTTGGCGTCGATGTCGATCTTGCACACTTTAAGCTTGTCAGCGTACTCGCCGGCAACCTCTTCTAGAATAGGTGCAATCATCTTGCATGGGCCGCACCATTCAGCCCAGTAATCCACCAGTACCGGTTTGTCGGCCATGAGCACATCTTGCTCGAAACCGTCATCCGTGGTGTGAAGGATGTTGTCGCTCATAGTTTGATCTCCAATGATGAACGCTTATTTTAGCACCTCTCGGGCATTAGTCGCGCTGTGTGTGTTATTAAATTGCTGTTGCGCAACGCCCACTTAGCGCTGCGCGTTTGCCTCTAGCCATTGCTTTGTGAAATAGCTGAGAATGCCGTCGGCGCCGGCACGTTTGAAGCAAAGTAATGACTCGTCAATCACCGATTCCGCCAGCCACCCGTTAGCAATGGCCCCAGCGTGCATCGCGTACTCGCCACTGACTTGGTAAGCAAAGGTCGGAACTCGATAGGTGTCTTTAACTCGCCGCACGATATCCAGGTATGGCATGCCCGGCTTGACCATGACCATGTCAGCGCCTTCCTCGATGTCTAATCCAACCTCGTAAATGGCCTCATCGCCATTAGCGGGGTCCATCTGATAAGTTTTTTTGTCGCCGCTGCCTAAGTTAGAACTAGATCCAACGGCGTCTCGAAACGGCCCGTAATAGCTTGAGGCGTACTTAGCTGAATACGCCATTATGCGCGTATTGAGGAACCCTTGATCATCCAGAAACTCGCGAATGCCGCCGATGCGGCCATCCATCATGTCGGACGGTGCGATGACATCGGCACCCGCTGCTGCACAAACTGCTGCCTGTTTGCATAGTGATTCGACCGTAAGATCGTTGGCGACATAGCCGTCCGCGTCGACAATGCCGTCCTGTCCGTGGGTAGTGTAGGGATCCAACGCGGCATCGGTGATTATGCCAACTTCGGGTATTGCCTGTTTTAGCGCCTGCACCGTTCGCGGTACCAAACCGTCTGGATTGTAGGCCTCACGTCCATCAAGAGTGCGTAGGCTCGAATCTACATTCGGAAACAGAGCCACGCTGTTGAGGCCCAACACAGCGAGTCTTGCTACCTCCTGCACCGCCAGGTCGATACTCAATCGTTCGATCCCAGGCATCGATGCAACTGCGGAGCGCTGATTTGTACCGTCGATAATAAACATCGGATAAATCAGATCATCCGCCACCACTCGGTGTTCTGCCACAAGACGTCGCACAAAAGGGTGCTCTCTATTTCGGCGCATTCGCGTGTTGGGAAACTGGCGCATGGTATTTGGTTCGCTGTATGTGGGAGTAGAAGAGTTAGGTTAACTCGGCTTCCAGCTCAGCGCTAACGCTGAGCCAGCGTTCCTCAAGAGATTCTAAATTCTTGCGTTCGGCGGCAGCGCGGCTGAGTAACTCGCTTAACTCATCGGCGGCCATGAGCTGATAGGTGTTTTGGTCCGCCAATTTGCTCTCGAGTGCTTTTAATTGCGCGCTGCCCCGTTCTATTTGCTGTTCTAATTTTTTAATTTGGGAACGCAAGTTATGCAAGGATTGGCGGTTCGCAGCGCGCTCTTGACGCTGCTTTTTTCGTGAGTTCACGGCGGCTTTACTAAGCGGCGCGGTGATTGCCGCGTCCTCTTGTCTGCTGGCGGTGTAATCATCGAGATCGCCGCGATAGGTAGACAGCGACCCGTGCTCTATCAACCAGAATTCATCGACGATCTTGTCCAGTAGGTTACGGTCATGAGCGACAATGATTACCGCACCATCATAGGCTTGCAGTGCTAACGCCAGTGCATCGCGCATGTCTAGATCGAGATGGTTGGTTGGTTCGTCTAGCACTAATATCGCGGGTCGCTCAGCGGCCAACAGCGACAGCACCAGGCGCGCTTTTTCGCCACCAGACAAACTGTTAATCGGCCGTTCGATCATTTGCAGGCTGAAGCCCCACCCTCCCAGGTAATCGCGACATTGTTGCGGGGTCTGATGTGGATGTAGTGCCATGGCTGTGTTGTAGGCATTGTCATCGGTATTCAGCGATTCCAATTGGTGTTGCGCAAAATAGCCGATGGCTGCGTGTTGACCACGCTCTAACGTCCCTGCACGGGGCTGCAGATCCCCAACAAGAGCTTTNAGTAGAGTGGATTTACCGGCGCCGTTGGCGCCAAGCACGCCAATGCGTGCACCCGGCAATATGGTCTGGGACACTTGCTCGAGCACTAATGTCTCGTCATAACCAAGTTCCAAGTCGCGAAAACTGAACAGCGGATTAGAGACCTTATCAGGGTTGCTGAAATTCACCCNGTAGTCAGAGTCAACGTGCAGAGCGGCTTGAGTCTGCATGCGCTCCAGGGCTTTGATGCGNCTTTGCACTTGTTTTGCTTTGCTGGCTTTAGCACGGAAACGATCAACGAATTGCTGAATGTGTTGTACTTGCGCCTCATGTTTTGCCGCCATCGCCTGCTGATGCTCGAGCTCGGCGCTGCGCTGGCGTTCGAAGGCGCTATAGTTGCCTTTATAGAATTTGCCACTGCCACCAGCCAGATGCAGCACCGAGGTCGTTGTGTTGTCGAGGAACGCTCGATCGTGAGCGATGATTAACAGCGCACCAGGAAACCTATTGAGCCAGCCCTCTAGCCACAAAATTGCCTCTAAGTCTAAGTGGTTCGTGGGCTCGTCGAGCAACAGCAGATCGCTAGGGGACATCAACGCTTGGGCTAGGTTGAGACGAATACGCCAACCGCCAGAAAAACTTGCATAGGGTTCTTGAATCAGGCGATCGTCGAAACCCAATCCGTTGAGTATTTCACCGGCCTTCGCGGTCGCTTGATAACCGCCGAGGTCGTCGTAGCGGGTGTACAAATTAGCGAGTGATTCAGCGTCCTCGGTGGTGCTTATGGCTTGCTCCACTTGACGNAGAGCATGGTCGCCATCAATGACGTATTCGATCGCCGGCCGCTCAATGGCTTCGACCTCTTGTGCCATGTGACCGATGCGCCAATCTGCAGGAAAGTCTACGCCACCGGTGCTGCCTTCTAANTCGCCGAGCACGAGCTTGAACAAAGTAGACTTTCCCACACCGTTGCGCCCAACGACCGCCATGCGCTGACCAGGATAGACCACGGCCTCGAGTCCAGAGAACAGCACATCGTCGCCGCGTTCAAAAGTGAGATCGTGTAAGCGAAGCATAGAAATTGTTAGATTGTTACGTCAGCGCGGGCCGCGNCTGTTTCGCGTTATGCGTTTTGCTGGATCTCNCGCACCTTAAGGTCGGGCTTGCGTGNCGCTGCCAGNGGTCGTGCAGATGCAGCATGCGTTCTTTCGCAGCCAGTCTGCTCGTCGATCCAAGCCATTAAGTGATGCCACGCTTTGTACTCCTTGCGTGCCGCGCGGTTTTCCTTCAATTCGGTGATCCCTACCCCTGCATCAGCGGCTTCGCTGTAAACCGGTGTATCGCGAAAGTGGCCGACCATGGCGATTCCTGAGCATGCCAAGAACTGCTCTAGTTGGTCGAAGTTTGCCGACTGTGAGGTAACGCGGTTACCCACAACACCGAGCGGTCGCGGTCGAGCGCGAAAAACTCGGTGGGTAAGCAGATCGGTAATAAATCGTTTGCTCGCCCTGACGTCCATCGCCGAAGAGATGACAGGAACAATAATGACATCACTCAGTCGCAGTAGATCTTCGAATTGGGAAGTCGTAGTTGTGGTGCACGGTGCGTCCATGACAACGATGTCGCAACACTCGGTAGCGCGGCGACTAAATGCCGTGGTTTCGCGCAAATTAGGACGCTTAAAGCTCGCCAGCGCGGAAATACGCGGAAGCTGGTCGTCACTGCGTTGGCGAACTTCGGCCCAATAATGGCTGCTCGCTTGCGNGTCGTAGTCGCAAAGAGCAACGTCGTGGTTTGTTGCGGCGTATGCAGCGGCCAAATTAGTCGCTACCGTGGTCTTACCGCAGCCGCCTTTGCCGTTAACCACCAGAATGTGGCGGGTCGTCGAAATCTTTGTAGAGTCCATTTTTTCTTTTCCTGAACTGTGCAGGGCACAAACGTNGGAACGCGTGCGACACACTCAGCGATACACGAAAGAAGTTAATTACGGGATCGCGCGTAGCTAAACATAGCGGCGAGCTTTATTTTTTAGTGCTCGCTCTGAACGCNCGACAGTGTCCGNCNNNCAATATATCAGGGACTTAGAAGGTGTTCTAGAGATTAAATTGAACTCTTCAGGCGCGGCTACCTTGGCGAATTTGCATCACGTTCATGGCCACAAGGGCGACAAAGAACACGAGTAGCCAGCCAGGAATGCTCAAGCCCAAGAAGTCCCAAGCCACCTCAGCACAATCTCCGGTACCCGAGGTCATGGCAACCAAGACGTCACTCAGAGGAAACGCTTCGAGCATATAAGTGAGGTCGGGACCGCATGCCGGCACCTGATCCTTGGGTAAACTTTGCAGCCATAATTGGCGGATTGAAAAGCCGCCGCCGACGCTAGCGCAAACGCTGCCGATTAGTGGATAAATGCCCCAGCGTGGATTGTGTGCCAAGCTAGCGTAGGCAAACAGAGCCGTCAGCGCTAACCAGATTCTTTGCATCATGCATAAGGGGCATGGGCTCAATGCAAGCGCGTACTCCATNACCAGCGCAATGCACAGTAAGCCCGCGCTAGTGATGCATATAGCAATGGCCCAATATTCGGCTTTCCAATTCGATAACATATGCTGGTTCGATTACAGGTTAACGACGACTTTGCCGACAGCTTTGCGCTGGGATAGGCAATTTAGTGCGGCCGCGTATTCGGTAATGGGAAATTCCGCGCCGATTAACGGGTCGATTTTACCCTCCTCAAACATCGCCATGATCTCCGCGAAATTCTGCTGATTATGCTGCGGAAATCTCGCTGAAAATGAGCCGTAGAAAACGCCAACCACTTGNCAGCTCTTCAGCAAAATTAANTTGGTAGGTACTTTNGGTATGTCGCCNCCAACAAAACCCACGATCAGCANACGGCCGTACCAGGCGACACAGCGCATGCACTGGTCAAACAGCTCACCGCCAACCGGATCATAAATCACGTCGGCGCCTCGANTGTCTGTTAACGCTTTTACTTTATCTTTAAGTTGGCCGTCACTGTAGTTTATGAGTTCGTCTGCTCCAGCTGCCTTTGCGACCGCGAGCTTCTCGTCGCTTGAAGCGGCAGCGATGACCCGAGCGCCCATGGCTTTACCCAGTTCGACAGCCGCCAGACCCACGCCGCCTGCNGCACCCAATACTAAGAGCGTTTCACCGGGTTGCAGGTTAGCGCGTTGTTTCAACGCGTAGTAAGAGGTGCCATAGGTGGTGCTGATGCCCGCAGCGACGGCGTAGCTCATACCGGCGGGCTTAGCGCGTAGAGCAGCCGCGCGGACTCGTATTTGTTCGGCAAAGCAGCCATGACCTAAGCTGCCGAACACTTCATCACCGACTTTCCACTCGTCTACGTCGTCAGCTACCTCGCTGACGATGCCTGAGAATTCTCCGCCCGGAGAGAATGGAAAATCTGGCAGTGACTGGTACTTGCCTTCAATCATTAAGACGTCAGGAAAGTTAACCGCGCTGGCTTTGACCGTAACAATGACCTGCCCCGGGGCGATGGTTGGCGCATCAATTTCCTCGAGGCTCAAATCCTCTGCGGTGCCAAAGGCTTTGCATAACACTGCTTTCATATCTTAACTGCGTAAATCAACAAGATTGCAATACTACCCGCATCTGCCGTTGAGGAAAAATCTACGAGCGCGCGAGCGCCTAAGCGGCTTCCATTAAATTCGACCAATGGACTAATTGTTGGCGAAAGTCAGCGTAAAACTCATGGAAGTCATCAACTGATTGGCCAGTAATTTCACTGCTTGCGGCGACCGCCGTGGCGGTTAAATCCGGCCGCTGCAAACGCCGCAAAGAAGACGCAATGGCTTGCTCTATTGTTGGCCACTCATGGTAGCGTGCTAATAAATTGGAATCTTGCATGTAGGCTGCAAAGCGACGGCCATGCTCAGGCAGGTAGTCCTGGTAGTAGGCTACGGCGGCGTAGCAGCGTTGCGCAAAGCCAAAGAGGTCGTGTTTTGAATAGCTATTCCAATTATGGCTGAGGTGATAGTCCGCCAAAATATCGACAAAGATTGGCGCAAAACGGCGTAGTTGTTTGGGGTAACGCGCACAACTCTTTAGGATCGCCGCATGTTGATTAGATACCGCGTCGATACGGCGATGCAGGCGAATGCCCGCTTGTAGTGATTGGGGCCATTGTGGATTCACTCGACCTTTACTGAAGTCGGCGATGATCGCGCCTGCCAGTAGACCGTTGTGCTGGTTCGCCGGAACGTCCCACGTTGCGCTGGCATCTGCTGCGAGGGTGCAATGCGCAAGGAAATTCATAGATCGCTAGAGCGACAAATAGTTATCTACGAACTCGGGAAAACTCAATTTGTCAGCATCCTCTATCGCTCGTTGCTGCACTAGTGATGCCGCAGCCTCGCTGTGCAATTGGGCTTGTCGTTGTTGATCGCCAGTACGCTGTGCAAAGAATTCAGCGTGCTGTTTGGCGTTTTGCATGGTGAAGTCGAAGAATGATTGCCCGTCTGTGAGTGCCGCAATGACTTGGGCTGAGGGGGTTAGATGCGGGTCTTGAACCTTTGCTTTCTGCGCGTTGAGGGTATGTGTGTATAGATTACTGGCGGTTTGCTGATCGAGTAATTCGGCTATTTGCGTACATTGTTCGAGTAGTTCCTCCCCCCATTGTTGCAGTGCTACGGACTCTTGATCGCGCTCCAAGTGCAAGCCTGGTTGGCGGCCGCGTTCAACCACTGCGGTTTGATTGCGCACCATGCGAGCTGATTCTTCGCGGCTGTCGATTGGACTATCGGTCAGTAGGCACAGCAATAAAAATGTATCAAGGAATCGAATGTGCTCAGCATTAATGCCAATTGGTTCGAAAGGATCTAGATCTACGCACCGCACCTCAATGTACTCGACGCCGCTTTGGCCCAAGGCGGTCAGCGGACGTTCTCCACTCTGGGCAGTGCGTTTTGGCCTTATGGTGCCGTAAAACTCGTTTTCGATTTGCAGAATTGAATCGTTAAGTTGTTGATAGTTGCCATTCTGGTTGACGGGAATGTTCGCATAGTATGCGTAGCTCGTGGTTAAGCCAGCACGCATTGTTGTCGAGTATTCCTCTAGCGAGTTGTAAGAGATATGCAACTCACTCTGGGCGGCGCTTTGGTAGCCGAGTCGGCCCATGCGCAAACTGGTGGCAAAGGGTAGATAAAAGGTCCCATCACTCAGCGCCTGGAGACCATGATCCGGACTTTGCAAGAAGCTCCTGCACACGGCTGGCGAGGCGCCAAACAAATAGATCAACAACCAAGAGCTGCGTCGGAAGTTACGAATCAAGCTGAAATACGCTTCAGTGCGTTGCTGCTGTTCGGTAATGCCAAGGCGCTGCCATAGCGCGTTGGGTATAGAAAAGTTGTAGTGGATGCCGGAGATCGTTTGCATCAGGCGACCATAGCGATGGCCGAGACCGCGGCGGTACACGGTTTTGGTCATGCCTATGTTTGAGCGCCCATACTGACCGATTGGAATGGCGTCACCCTCGGCGCCTAGAATGCATGGCATGCTGCTGGGCCACAGCAATTCGCCGATCAGGTTTGCGTGTACGTATTGGTGAATTTCTGCGAGTTCTTGCAAACAACTCTCAGGGCTGTTGTGTACCGAAGTAATTAACTCCAGTTGTGCTTCACTGAAATCGGTTGTGATCGCGCTGTGAGTCAAGGCTGACCCTAAAGCTGCGGGATGCGGTCGCAGTGACAGATTACCATCGCCGCTGACACGCAGGCTTTCTTTCTCGATGCCCCGTTGTAGCTGATCGAGGCCGGAACCGGCCGCTTCCAGCGCTTGCAACGTTTGCTCGGTGATGCGCATCTGCGACCCTCCCTAGTCGTGCTAGATGCTCGGCGCACAGCGGTTGAGCCGAGGTTAGAGTAGACCGAGCTGTGCTTGGTCTACGCCGCTCATTCTAGCTCAATCAGGACTGTGGGCCTGCGTTTACGATGGCGTCTTCAACGTCGAATTTGGTGAAGTTATCGACGAACTTTTCGACCAGCGCAGCGGCAGCCTTATCGTAGTCGTCTTTGTCGCTCCAAGTCTCACGCGGATTCAGCAACTGACCGTCGACGCCAGGCACGGCTTGAGGAATGTCGAGATTAAAACCATCCAAATGGATAGTAGCGGTATCGTTGAGTGCGCCACTTTGGATCGCCGCGATTATCGAGCGAGTAACCGGAATCTTGAAGCGGTTGCCAACGCCATATCCGCCACCAGTCCAGCCAGTGTTGACCAAAAATACTCGAGAGCCGAATTCTTCGATTCGCTTAATCAGTAACTTTGCGTAAACGCCAGCGGGGCGTGGGAAAAACGGTGCGCCAAAGCATGTTGAAAAAGTCGCTTTGTATGCCTCTGTAGAACCTATTTCGGTGGAGCCAACCTGAGCCGTGTAGCCAGATAAGAAATGATACGCCGCCGCCTCTTTCGACAATACGGCCACAGGTGGTAATACACCGCTGACATCGCAGGTCAGAAAAATTATGTTGTTGGGCTCGCCGCCTCGGTTATCCGGCACCTTCTCTGCAATGTTGCTGCGCGGATAGCACGCTCGTGTATTTTCGGTCAGAGTGCTGTCGGTATAGTCTGGCTCGTTCGTGTCTGGATCAATAACGACATTTTCGACAATGGCGCCAAACCGGATTGCGTCAAAAATGACCGGCTCATTCTCCCGCGACAGATCAATACACTTAGCGTAACAGCCACCCTCGAAGTTAAAAACTGTACCGCGCCCCCAGCCATGTTCGTCGTCGCCGATCAGCAAGCGATCTGGGTCTGCTGACAACGTGGTCTTACCGGTACCTGATAGACCGAAGAACAAGGTTACATCACCGTCGTCACCCATATTCGCTGAGCAGTGCATGGGTAATACGTCTTTCTCGGGCAACAAAAAGTTCAGCACCGAAAACATAGATTTCTTCATCTCGCCGGCATAGCGCATTCCGGCGATTAAGACTTTTCGGTGGGCGAAATTGATCATCACCGTGCCGTCGCTATTGGTGCCGTCGCGCTCGGGCTGGCACTCAAAATTAGGCGCATTAACAACCTGCCACACTTCTTTATTGTGAGGGTTGTAATGTTCGGGGACGATGAACAAAGAGCGGCCAAATAATCCGTGCCATGCGTATTCGGTGGTCACCTCGATCGGCAGGTAGTGCTCTGGGTCTGCGCCAACATGCAGATTTGAAACAAAGGATTCGCGTTCCTGCAAATGTACCTGCACGCGATCCCACAGTCGGTCAAAAACACTGGCGTCTATGGGTTGATTGACGTTACCCCAATCAATGAATTCAGAAGTAGACGGCTCGTCGACGATAAACCGGTCTTTAGGCGAGCGACCGGTGCGAGCGCCGGTTTCCACAACGATGGCGCCGTTGCTGGCAAAGTGGCCTTCGTTGCGCAAGATTGATTGTTCAGCTAACTGAGCAGACGAGAGGTTGCTGTAGGTGTCTGCCTTTGAGGTGAATTCGGTGTCAACGGCCATAGTCAACTGCTATAAGATTTTGAGGGTGGCAGATTATGCCAGAGCCACCTGCTGTGAGAACAGTTGCGAAAGAAAGAATTCTATGTTTTTGGGCGTTTTTCTTGGCTTTGCGAGGGACATTAGTGTAGAGCGCTACTGTTTCGCTTAAGCAAATTGTCAATGGCTTGCTGATCATAGGCGTAGCGATGGCCACAAAATTCACAGTCGACGTGAATTTCTGGTTGCTCGGAAGCGAGTGCTAACAGGTCGTCGCGGCCAAGTACCAGCAATGTCTGGTCACTCTTCTCGGTGGAGCATGTGCAGCGAAAGCTCAACTTGCGCGGGTTATACAGCTCGCAAGGATACTCGTTAAATAACCGCAGCAGCATTTGTTGTGGGGCCAGACTGGCTAATTCATGATGGGTAACAGACGCTGCCAATGTAGTCAGAGTCAGCCAGTCGTCTTGCGCAGCCGCCACTGTTGCCTCGGTTGCGTCCGGCGCGTCTGGCAAGCGTTGCAGCAGCAGTCCCGTGGTGGTTCCGTCGATTGATGCAAAGTGCAGTCGGGTTTGCAGTTGCTCGGAATATTCGAAGTAGCGCTCGAGGCTGGTGGCTAGTCCGGCAGGATCTATTTCGACTAGTCCTTGGTAGGGGTTCATGCGGGTTGATTTGTCGGGCAATAGAGACAGTGCCAGCTGACCGTTACCTAACCAATCTGCTAGCGTGCCGGCGGGTTGCAGCCTAGCCTCATCTTCAGTTAGGTGAGCGATGCCGCGTAGATATTGTTGATCGCGGCACTCTGCCAAACTGCGGGCTAAAGCACCGTCGCCCTGTGATTGTAAGGACACCGCGCCAGAAAACTTTAGATTATCTGCAACCATGGTTACTGCCGCGAACATTTCCCCTAACAAAATTTTTACGCCTTGCGGGTAAGCTTCATAGTTCGACATGGCGCTGAGGGTTTTGTCCAAGCGGATCCACTGGCCGCGAATAGGCAACCCAGGAAAACTGAAGCGTTGCAGAAAATCCATAGTGTCGTTTAATCCTGATGTTCGGATGGAGCAGCAATGGTTTCGTCTGCCCATGTGCGGTCCAACTCACGTAACTCGCTGCGCGCGCGTCGATCGCGTTTGTTTGGGCGCTGTGCTGGAATATTTAACCCAGCGCGGGCCATGCGTCGTTGACTCACAGCGATCTGGCGCCGTTCTATGCTCTCAGCGGTTTCTTTATACAGGGATTGCGCAATTGGCGCTGATTGGCGTTGCTCACTCAGTTGTAATACCTCGAGATCAAAGAGCACACCGTCTTTATTGATGCGAACATATTGCCCAACATGAATTTCTTTAGCCGGTTTTACGCGTTGCGAATCGACGTGGACTTTGCCACCGGCTACCGCAGATTTCGCCAACGAGCGGGTGCGAAAAAACCGCGCCGCCCACAGCCAGCGATCGATGCGCACACCGGTGGGATCATTCATTAGATGGGCAGCCGCTATGCCGCTGGGTAGATTTCATGAAAGTGATCCAGGCTTGGGTGTGCAGATTGTGGACGTGGCCCACGCTGCGAGTCTGGGGTACGCACATGCCATACATGGCCGATGCCAAATTTTGCAGCAGCGTTCAAAACCCGCTCGGTGTCATCGAAGAATAGCGTTCGCTGTGGGTCAAAGGCACATTGTTGTTGTAATTGGGTCCAGAACTCTTGGTCTTCTTTTGGCGTACCGAAGTCCTGACTGGAAAAAACTCGATCCACCCGTTGCGACAGCGCAATGGCCTCTTCTTTTATGCGTAGAGAGTTGTGGTCAGCGTTGGTGGCAATGATCGCGTCGTGAGCGCTTTGCGCCAGCCAGTTCAGGAAGGCCTCGGCGTCTGCGCGGAACCGAATGCGCTGAGCCTCTTGCTGATGTAAGTCGGTAATATCCAGGCCGGTCTGCTCACGCCAAAAATCAAAACTGTAAAAGTCGATGGTGCCGTACACCAGACGCATTTTTTCCATTAACTGTTGTTTTGCGTTGGGTAGCGGTAATTGTTTTAGGTCGGCATAGGCCTCGGGCACTCGCTGATCCCAAACAAAGTTGTCGTAGTGAAGATCCAACAGTGTGCCGTCTACGTCCAGTAACACGGTGTCGATGTTGGCCCAATCTAGAGTGGATGCGCTGGCAGGCAAGACAATACTCCTATGTGCGGTTGATAGTGTAACGGCGATCTGATCGCGGCGACTATACTAGTGAGACGCGGTTACAACTGTGTGCTGCCGGCCCACTTTTGTTGCTCGGCAGTGCTATAAACCTGCGCCTTGTTTTGTAAAGAGATCGTAAAGAGCCAGTTAAAGGCCAGTTAAAGAGAGTCAACATCATGCCGTTACCAGAAATACTTGCTACTGCAACATTGGCCACGACGCGTTTCTTCAAGGTAGAGGCCCTTGATTTACGTTTCAGTAATGGGGTCGAGCGTCGCTACGAGCGTCTGCCGTCGAGTGGTGTCGAAGGCGTTATTGTAGTCGCGGTAAATGCCAATAATGAGTTGCTGCTGATCCGCGAGTACGCGGCGGGGTTCCATGAAATGCAACTGACCTTGCCAAAAGGGGTGGTGGATGCTGGCGAAACTCTAGCAGCGGCGGCTAGCCGAGAACTGGCTGAAGAAGTCGGTTTTGCGCCACGGCATACCGAGGTAGTGAAGCGGTTAACGCTCGCACCGGGCCACATGGGATACACCATTAATGTCGTGTTCGCAGCGAATTTGTATCCACACCAGTTGCCCGGGGATGAACCTGAGCCGCTAGAATTGGTGCCTTGGCCGCTGCAGCGTTTGGATGAATTACTGCACAGTGAAGAGTTTTGTGAGGCGAGAGCCATTGCTGCGCTCTCTCTATGCCGACCTATGCTCGACAAACTATTGGCCTAAACAAGTACTTAACTAATTCGGAACATCTGTTATGAACTCACCTGACACCCAGACATTTGCAGAACTGCATTATGAAACTGTCCGCGACATTGTGATCCGGGCGGGTGAGTCGATTATGCAGGTTTACAACACCGACTTTGCGGTGCAGACCAAGCAGGACGAGTCGCCGCTGACTCAGGCAGATCTAGCCGCCCACACAGTAATTGCGGCGGGATTGGCACAGCTGGCGCCGGATATTCCTATTATTTCGGAGGAGTCGAATCTGCCGGACTTTGATGAGCGCAGTCAGTGGCCGCGTTATTGGTTGGTGGATCCCTTGGATGGCACTAAAGAGTTTGTCAATCGCAACGGCGAATTCACCGTAAACATCGCGCTGATTGAAGACAACGCGCCAATCCTTGGTTGGGTTGGCGTGCCGGTTCAGGAGCGGATATTTTTCGGCAATGTTGGAGCGGGTGAGGCTTGGGTAGAAGATACGTCTGGGCGGCGCCCGCTCACCGGTACCGAGCGGCGGGTGAACGATGACCAGTTGACCGTTGTCGCGAGCCGCAACCACGGCGGGCAACGACTAGAAGATTATTTGGCAGCAATTAGCCAACAGTTCCCCAAGACCCATCGCACACCAGTTGGCAGCTCGTTAAAATTGTGCACATTAGCGCTAGGTGACGCAGACATTTACCCGCGCCTGGGGCCGACCAGCGAATGGGACATTGGCGCCGCCCAAGCTGTTTTATGTGCTGCAGGCGGCCGCGTGTTTTGCGCAGATGGCCAAGCACTAGGCTATAACCAGAAGGCGAGTATTCTGAATGCAGAATTTATTGCGGTTTCTGATGGTCGGTTTCCATGGGACCAAGTGTTACCGCCGCTGCCCCCGATGGAATCACCCTAGGCTGTCCCAACGCCATTGACTTAGGGCTGCCTATGGCGCTCAGCAACGCCCCTCGAGTCGTTGCGCAACAAACAACAAATCAGGCGAAAAAGAGGTTGGGAGTGGGGAAAAGATTGGCCTCAGCTAGCCGAACTGCATGCCGTGTAATTGCCCTGCCGAGGAAATTAGCACTGTATATGCATACAGCTGCGGCTAGTGAGGGTTTCAAGAATACGGAAGATGTATTACAAAAAGAAGAGGCTATCGGCGTTTTCTTGGCCGCTGCAAGAAATTTTGTTTTGCGACAGCAAGTTAGCGATATGCGTTCCATAATTCCTTCATTTTGTGGTGACTTAAAGAGCGCGTTAAATGGCGAAATTGGGTCCGCTATGAAGGACTAACCGGGGAGTTTTTATGAATCAAGATCGAGCCGATGTACTGGCCCAGGTCGAAGCGGTCGAAGGGATCATTAAGCAGCATAGTCCTTGGGCTGAACAGCATTGTCGCTTGCATGATGAGTCCTTTGCAGCATTGGTGCGCGCCAAAGTACCCAGGCTATTTTTGCCTGTAGGGCTCGGGGGACTGGAAGTCGATCCGGTCACCTGCGCTCTCGTTACCGAGCGTTTGGCTAGTGCTGATAGTGCTGCGGCTTGGCATGTCATGGTGTTCAATGTCGCGCGGCTAATGGCAGCACAATGGCCCACCTCGTTAGTAGAAATGCTTTGGGGAGAAAATCCCGACACCTTG
>NHET02000052.1 GCA_002170355.2 Gammaproteobacteria bacterium TMED92 | reverse complement strand
ACCAGCAAGCCTGAAGCCTCTATGGCGGGAATAACCTGACCCATGGACGGTATGTGGCCACCGGGAAAAATATGCCGACGGATCCACGGATTCACCGTGCCAGCAGGTCGCTGGTTGGCAATGGTGTGCACAAGCGCGATGCCATCTTCGACCAACCAGGAGTGAATGGCACGAAAGAAGTCTCGATATCCCCTGTGGCCAACATGCTCGAACATTCCTACCGATACAACGCGGTCATAGTGACCACTGTGCTGTCGATAATCTTGTAGCCGAAAATCCACTTGATCCTGTAAACCAAGGTCCACAGCGCGTTGCTTGGCGATCCGCAACTGTTCAACGGACAACGTCAACCCGGTGACCGTGACTCGATATTGCTCGGCAAGATAAAGCGCCAAGCTGCCCCAGCCGCAACCAATGTCCAGCACTCGCTGACCGGGTTTGAGGCACAACTTGCGCGCAATGTGCTCGCACTTACGTTGCTGCGCGACCTCTAAGTCGTGATGACCCGGTTCGAAATAGGCGCAGGAATAATGCATGTCCCTGTCTAAGCAGGCTCTAAATAGTGCTTCGTCCATGTCGTAGTGGTGAGCTATGTTGCGCTGACTTGCAGCAATAGAATTCCATGACCCCAACATCCTACGACCCATCCGCATAGGCCACGACAAACCGCCGGGCGCTAGAGGCGCCGCGAAATTAAGTCGAAGCACTCGCAGTATGGAGTAGAGATCGCTGCTTGAGTCTGGGCGCCACTCACCGTTTACATAAGTCTCGCCCAGATTGAGTTGAGGGTTGCGCAAAATCCGCGACATACACCCGGGCTCCAGAAACTCAATACCAGCGCTCGGCCCGCCAACCCCAAATTGTCGCTGTTCACCGTTCGCAGCGGTGACTGCGAGTTGCCCAATACGAATATATTTCTCAAACCACGCCCATTGCATACTTTCATCCCCGGCCAAAACCTTGGAGCAATCCCGCAGCATCAAAGAATTTCAACATCTTTCCGACCAACGGCTAAACTAGCGGCATAATTGGAGGAGATCTGCTATGCCCTTAGATACCGTGAACATAGGGCGTTCAACGGATTATTTTGAGCACATCGTCGACGCTCGTTGGTTAATGGCTTACGCAGCGGGCCTAAACGACCTTAATCCCGCCTACATGGACACGACGGCCGGAGCAGTTCACGCTCACCCAATCTTTCCGGTCTGTCTAGAGTGGCCAGCTATCCTCGCAACTCGCGCACTGCTGGGTGAAAACTTAAGTGACGCGGAAAGCGCCCGAGGGGTTCACGCGGCCCACGATCTGCACTTACTCAGACCGATCAAAGCAGGGACTAGGTTACGCACAAGGGCCACATTGATTGCAATCGAACAGATAAAGCCTGGTGCCGGTTATACCCTGCGACTCGATACCATCGACGACGTTGAGCAGTTGGTTTGCCAAACCTATCAGTTCGGAATTTACCGAGGTGTGCCGGTAATCGGCGCGACCCCGCCAATTACCGAACAGCCGGCGTTGCCGGCTACGCAACCGCTCGATGGGACAAGCACCCGCATTGCGGTGGCCGCAGGTTCGGCGCACAGATACACCGAATGCGCGCGTATTTGGAACCCCATTCATACCGATCGACAGTTCGCACAAAATGCGGGCTTACCAGACATCATCCTGCACGGCACTGCCACTATGGCGCTTGCGGTTACTGAATTGACCAATCGATTGGTTGCCGGCGACTCGCAACGGGTGGTGCGAACCGGCGGGCGTTTTGCCGCGATGGTGTTAATGCCCTCAATACTTGAGTTGAACACCAGCGCTGTTTACCAACAGGATGATGGCACTCACTTGGTCAGCTTTGCTGTTACCAACGCAGATGGTGCTCTGGCTATAAACCACGGTTTCTTTGTATTTCGATGAGACTCTTTGTCACTAGTCTTGTATCCGCTGCGCTGGTCTTAGGCGGTTGTGGTGGCGGTTCTGGGACCGGGAATGCCGGTACGCTACAAACAAATTCCGTTACGAATGCGCCCGCAGACACATTGCCTATCAGTTGGTCGTTAGAGCGCAAGACCGCCGACGCACTGGGCGTCAGGAGTGACGATGTTAATGCACTGCTAACGCATATCTTTACTGACGCTGCTACCCAGGCGGCAGTGGTGAGCAAAAAGGGTTACGTCATCGGCGAGCGCTACGCGAGCGGCTACGACAGCGCTTCGCTGGGCACTAGTTGGTCGGTCGCGAAAAGTTTCTACAGCGCGCTGATCGGCATAGCCATCGAAGAACAGTGGATACAATCAACGCAACAAAGCGCTAGCGACTTTATTACCGAGTGGGCAGACAGCGACAAAGCAGAGATTACCATCGGCCAAATTCTAGCTATGCGATCAGGCTACAGCGCCAATGACCAAGTGTTCTTTCAAGAAAACCAAACCGCTTACGCTATCGCGTTACCACTGGCATCTGCGCCCAACAGCCGCTTCGCATACTCCAATGCGAACTCGCAATTAATGGAGCCACTAATTCGACGTGCAACTGGGTTGTCTGCGCATGCGTACTTACGCAACAAGTTATTGCAACCGTTAGGTATAGAAACCGCGGGACTCTGGCTCGACAACACTGGCCAACAACCGATGACCTACTGTTGTATCGACATATCCGCAGACGACTTCTTAAAGTTCGGGCTGCTATACGCGCGAAATGGCGAATGGGACGGTACCCAAATAGTACCGGCGGATTATGTAAACGACAGTTTGAGCCCGCAATCACCATACTACGGCTACCAATGGTGGCTGCTAAATGAAGCCTACTTTGGCGACAGCGTGCCCATCTCGGTGTACGCAGCCTCAGGATTACACGGCCAGAAAATCTATGTTTGGCCTGAAGCTGATGTGGTCGTGGTGATACTGACGCGCTACCAGCACTTTGCAAACCAGGGCTACGTGTTGGATCTGTCCGCAGGCGTTGAGAATTTTCCAGACACCTGCAGCGCTCGCAACGTCTGCCCGGACTCCAATGGCAACCGCGTGCCAACGTTCGACGAACGGCAATTGCTGACGCTACTGCGCCAGTTAGACGCGACACCCGCAACTTAAGGTTCACTCATGAAGTCAACGGAATACAAGCAATTTGACGCCATAGGTCTCGCCGAACTTGTCGCCAAAGGCGAAATAAGCGCATTTGAACTCCTACAGTGTGCACAACAGGTTACCGAGGAGGTGAACCCACAGTTGAACGCACTGGTAACGCCAATGTGGGATCAGGCCACCGCGAGCCTCGAGGCCGGCTTAGCTGAAAGTGCGTTGTCAGGGGTGCCTATGCCTCTCAAGGATCTAGGTCAGAACTACCGGGGCATTGTCACAAGCAATGGCTCACGCTTGTTCGCCGATAATGTGGCCGACCACGACTCTACTTTGGTACAGCGGTATAAGGCGGCAGGGTTAGTGCTGTGTGGGAAAACCAACACGCCAGAATTCGGTCTGGCGACCACCACCGAACCACAGTTGCATGGCGCTACGCGCAATCCTTGGTCCCTGAACCACTCAACCGGTGGATCGAGTGGTGGTGCGGCCGCCGCAGTCGCTGCAGGTATGTTCCCTGTCGCCCATGCGTCGGATGGCGGTGGCTCGATCCGCATTCCCGCCGGCTGTTGCGGGCTTTTTGGTCTCAAACCTACCCGTGCGCGAGTGCCTCTGGGTCCAACCGCTCTGGAGGGTTGGGGCGGTTTGTCGACCACCCACGTCATTAGCCGCAGCGTACGCGACTCAGCCATGCTACTCGACATCAGTGCCGGAGCTGAAGCGGGCAGCCCCTATCATGCGCCTCACCAAGCGCAGAGTTTTCTAAGCGCACTGCAACGAAGCCCGGGGCAGCTGAAAATCGCCCTTTGTTTGGATTCATTCAATGGTGCTCAGGTCGATACCGAGATCGCCGCTCTAATTGAGCGATGCGCGCACATCTTTGAAGCGTTGGGACACAGAGTGGAGCCTATAAAACATCCCTTTGATCCAGACGTGACCCGCGACGCACATGGCACGCTGGCGATTAGCCACATCGGCGCCATGCTGAATGCGCAGCAGCAAGCATTAGGTCGGCCATTGACCGAGGACGATGTCGAACGCGTGAGTTGGAACAACTATCTGGCCGCCCAGCAGCTCAGCGCTGCCCAATACGCCGCTGCCGTAGGTGATATTCATCGCAATGGCTTATTGTGCGCACAACTTTTTCAACACTACGACTTGTTGCTGACTCCGACTATGGCCTGTCCCACACCAGAATTAGGCCGTCTTGATATGATGAGCACCAACAGTGACCGCTATCTCGCTTTGCTCTATCAAATGATTGGGTTTACCGCGCTTTTCAATGACACCGGCAATCCGGCGGTCAGTGTCCCGCTAGCTGTCGCCAACAATGGCTTACCTGTAGGCTCCCAGCTGGTTGCCGACTTCGGCGCCGAAGCGATATTGATCGCTGTTTCTCAACAACTTAGCGATGCTGGTTACTTCACCAAACAAATGTTCTAAACATCAGGCTGCATAGTATGTGTGTTGGCGTTTCGCAGTGCGTGCACCGACAACCATGTCAGCGCACAGGCAACAGCAATATAGACACTGATCCAAAGCGGGTTACCAAATGTCGCTAACAGCGCCGTTGCAACCATAGGCGCAAGCGCGCCACCAAGGATGGCGCCAATTTGATAACCCAGTGAAGCCCCAGAGTAGCGTACCTCTGCACTAAACAGCTCAGTAAGTAGCGCTGCCTGCGGCCCGTACATCATGCCGATAAAGACTTGAGCAAAACACAAAGCGACGGTTATATACAGCAGCGACCCGGTGTTCATGATTGGAAAAACCGCAAACGCCCAAAGGCCCATCAGCACCGCACCCAGCTTATACACGCCGATACGACCGCGGCGATCTGACAATGAGGCAAAGTAAAATAGCGCTGGAATTTGCGCCGCAGAAGACACCAAGACTGCCAAGAGCATATCTGAGCGACTCATCGCCAGGCCATTTGGGTCGGTTCCAAAGGATACGACGAATACAATAAAGATATAAAACGACACCTGAACCGCCAAAAACGCACCCGCTCCTAGGGCTATTTGCTTAGGAAAACGTCTAAGCGCTTGCAACACTGGAGACGATTGCTTTGGTGCATCGGACTGTCCTTCCTTGGCGTCTTCTAGAGCCTTAAAGGCAGCGGTATCCTCCAAGCGATACTGCACATACAACGCCAGCCCGATCAAAACAATGCTAACGATAAAGGGTATACGCCACCCCCAACTCATAAACGCTTCGTCAGAGACGCTGGCACTCATCACCAAAAACGCCAAGTTCGCCAAAATCACACCCATCGGCGCACCGGCTTGTGCGAACGCGCCATAAAAACCTCGTTTGTCAGCCGGCGCGTTTTCAGTAACCAATAACATCGCGCCACCCCATTGACCACCGATCGCCAAGCCTTGGGCAAAGCGACAAAAAATCAACGCCAATGGTGCAATCGCGCCAATTTCTGCGTAAGTCGGCAACAAGCCGATCAGCGTTGTGGCAACCCCCATAATAGACAGAGCAACAACAAGCGCCGCCTTGCGCCCGACCCGATCACCGAAGTGACCGAACACAATGCCGCCAATAGGTCGCGCGAGAAAACCAACCGCAAAGGTGCTAAAAGAAGCGATCAGCGCAACATAGCGCGGCATATCCTCTGGGAAAAATAACGCAGGGAATACCAACGCAGCAGCGGTTCCGTACAAAAAGAAGTCGTACCACTCAATACTGGTGCCTCCCAAGGCTGTACTCGCCAATCGCCGCATGGTGCTCTCTTGCGTAGACATATGCCTCCCACCAACTTTTCCTCGGTCGCCCACTCTACAGATTTTGTCTTATTGAGGAAATATTTGATTATCGCGCCAACAACGCGACCACAACAGTGCCAAGCAACGCTGCCGACTGTGACAACTATTTGCGTGTTTCAAAAGTTGTAGTGCGCGAGGATCTCGCTAAAAAGTCTTGGATAAGCGATAACAGTTCTTGTTGTTTAGATTCTGGTAGCTTTTCTATTTCAGGGAGTAACCCGGCGATTCCAGTTAGGTTTTCCGCGATTAAGACTTGTAAGGGCGCGCCAAACAACGAAGCTAGCTTTATCAAGTGAGGCAAAGTTGGACAATTCTCGTCGCGCTCCCACTTTGCTACCGAACCGTGCCCCACGCCTAAAGCCTCCCCGACTTCGGCTAGTGTCATTTTGTTAGACAGTCTCGCACTTCTAAGCCTTTCGCCAATGAGTAGCTGACTCACCAAATTGCGCCTTAAAGTCAATGTTAAAGCCCGACTTTACCGATAATGCGCATGGGTTGACAGCGTAATTGTATTAATCCCACCTTTTGTCTTTTTAGGGCTAAGTGTATAGGGTGGGGTGCCGCGGAGGGGTATATGTTGGAATCAACTGTCAACACCGATCTTTTGAGCGTAATGGCCAAAACCTATCTCAACTTCACTCAAGTCGTTGCCGAAAACGGCAGATTTTCCCAGCCTTTATTTTATTGTGAATATTTTCCTGCCGACCTCACCGCTGCCCATGTAACACTTGGCACTACTTCCCCGCCTGATCTAGCCCGTAATATTCTGCTCAATTTAGGCGCCCAAACAACCCAACCCACTTGGTGCTTAACACAGATACCTGAAGGTTATGTATTCGTAATGCACAGTAGTGCCGAACCACGCACGTTATTGGAGTGGCTACCCACCAGCGAAGGCAATGCGTTGCGAGCCGAGGCACTACAACAGGATCGTTTGGTTCAGACTTCCAGCCTTTTTGCTGTATCTTAACAACGCGCCTCGTCTCGAGCGTGCCTCGCCATGGGCGCCATCAGCCCGCATACTGCACGCCACATGACCACCAAATCGATGACTTTTTAGCAGTTTGCTATGCCTGCAAATCTATTCCCTTATATCGCTATTATCATGTCTGTTACGCTGCCGGTTACAAAAGTTGCGGCTGCCGAGGCGGACGTAATGATTGCTGTAGCCACAAACTTTGTCAGTAGTGCCGAATCCTTAACCAAAGACTTCGAAGCGCGTTTCGGATGGCGCGCTTCTTTGGTTGCAGGTTCCAGCGGTAAGTTATACGCACAGCTGCAACAGGGTGCCCCGTTCGACGTTTTTCTGTCCGCGGACGCAGTCAGGCCACAACGACTCGTCGATGCTGGCTTGGTCGCAGACAAAAATCATCAAACCTATGCCATCGGCAGCTTAGTTGCGTGGTTTCCAAATCACCCCACAGAGCAACTGCAACGCGTCGAGGCTGTGTCGCTCATTTTAGCCAGTTCACGCATAGCCCATGCCAACGAAGCTGTAGCTCCCTATGGTGCTGCGACGATTGATACGTTGAAGAGCTTGGCGGTCTACGCACAGGTAAAGCCGCGACTGGTGCGTGGTGAAAATATTGGTCAAACCTACAGTTTAGCCAGCAGCGGTAACGTGGGAGTGGGTTTCATCGCATTGGCCCAACACCTGAAGCAGCAGCACAAAGGCGGATTTTGGATAGTTGGTGAGTCATTGCACACGCCAATTCGACAAAACGCAGTGCTGATGAATCGCGCGGCGAACAACCCAGCAGCAATAAAGTTCTTTGCTTATCTGCGCAGCAACGCTGCGCAACAGATTATTCGCGACGCCGGTTATCAGGTACCGCCCTAGCGGCCGTTAAATACCGGTTCGCGCTTTTCTACAAATGCCTTAGTAGCGTTGCGATGATCTTCAGTTTGGCCGCAATGCACATGGTGAGTAGCTTCCAAATCCAAGCAATCATCAACATCACCTGACGAGATCGCGCGTGCGAAATTCTCTTTCATATATCTGAATGCCACCGTCGGCCCTGCAGCTAACTGACCCGCGATCTCTTTGGTTTTAGTCTCCAGTTCGTCCGCTGCGCATACCCAATTCGTCAGGCCCAATTGGAGTGCTTGATCAGCGCTCACCCGTTCCGAAAGAAAATACAGTTGCCGCGCCTTGGCGCTACCGATNAGCTGCGACATNAAGAACGTGCCACCGTAATCACCNGANAAGCCTACTCGAGCAAAAGCCGTGGTCATAATTGCNTTNGTCGACATAATGCGAAGATCACAGGCTAACGCCAGCGACAACCCCGCCCCCGCAGCCGCACCGGGCAATGCTGCTATCGTAGGTTTAGGCATGCTGTAGAGCTTACCCGCAGTACTGCGCTGATTGACTCGTTGGCGATGGATCGCGCCATCAATGGTATTGTCTCCCAATGTGCCGTCGCCACTGGCAGCCATGCCTTTGACATCACCCCCAGCACAAAAGCCTTTACCCGCACCGGTAAGCACAATGGCCTTAACCGCTGGATCTAACTCCGCCTCCGCCAGCTGCGCTGCCAAGGCGGCAGTCATCGCACCAGACATTGCGTTGCGAGCTTCTGGCCGGTTTAGCGTTAGCGTCAACACTCCAGCATCTAAACTCGCGAGTAAATCCTCCGTGCCTGTATCTCTCAAATTACTCATAACCCTGCTCCTTAATTCCCTCGATGTGGATCGCCCATAAGCCGTCTACTTTAGCGCATAGAGGTAAACATCAGCTAGTTTAACCCGCTGCTGGATCTGCCGATGGCAATAACAACTCTACCTCTCGTCTGTGGTTCGCTACCGCCAGTCAAATTGTTACAGCCGACCCTTAACAACAAGAGCTAAAAACCGTCCTTTACGGATTAGAATTCGCTCACAGAAGAGATAGATCGTCTTGTTAACTGGGGCTTTCCGTGCGGAGCGTGGTGCAGAGAGCAAAAGGTTGATCTTTCGCATAGTTGTTCTTTTGCATCATTTGCATAATTTGCACAATTGGCACAAAAACGACCTGCGCGTTTACGCACGCTGCACCAGCAGCTTACGGCGAGGAACACATCATGAACTACCAAGAATTAATGTATTGGCATCTCAGTACGGTTTTGCCGGCGGCACTTTTGGGAGGCTTGCTGTTTGCATTCGCAAAAGGTACGCCGTTCCATCGACTGCTCGGCAAAATCTATATGGTGTTGATGCTCGCAACTGCCACGATCACGCTGTTTATGAGCGCAGAGGTTGGGCCGACGTTATTCAACCATTTCGGATTTATTCACCTTTTCAGTGTGTTGGTGATTGTGACCGTGCCGCGAGCCTATCTGGCAGCACGCAATCACAACGTACAGAGCCACAAATACAGCATGTTAGGTATGTATATAGGCGCGGTGATATTGGCAGGCTCGTTTACCCTGGTTCCAGGGCGTTATTTGCATGGCGTGTTGTTCGGCTGACTCTCGTCACCTCGCCCTAAGTATCTGACCTGTGGCAATGACGAACTAAAGGAATACAAGCTGCCTGCGCTGGGCCAAGCCCCGCCACCATTTACGGCGATGGTGAACCTACCGGGCAGACCCGACAACACAACCGTGTTCCCCGCGGGTCTTATTCGCCCTCAATAGGTGGCGGGGAAGATTCCTAGAGCTATACTCCCCATCCTGCAAAAAAGTTTCTGGGGGTTCAGCATGTCAGTAGAAAAATTCGAGTGTTTCGACGTCTCAATCGCAAATCAAATTGCTCACATCTGCCTAAATCGACCGGAGAAACGGAACAGCATGATTCCTGCGTTTTGGGATCAGTTGCCTGCTGTGGTTGCCGACATCGATGCTAATGCGCGAGCCCGTGTCATCGTTATCTCATCTACCGGCCCCGTATTTTCTGCGGGCATGGATCTAGCGGCATTCACCCCGAGAGCTGCCGCAAACGAGGACGAGGCGCGCCGCAATAGCATTCGCCACGGTGCTGCTTTTTATGACACCGCGCGAAAAACTCAAGCTACATTTAATGCGCTCGAAGACTGCCGGTTGCCTATTCTCGCGGCGATTCAAGGCGGTTGCGTGGGCGGAGGCGTGGACATGGTGACTGCATGCGATATGCGCTATGCAACAGAGGATGCTTTTTTCACAATTTTCGAAACGAATATTGGTATGACCGCAGACGTGGGTACTTTCCCACGCTTGGTGCAACAAATTCCTGAGGGCCTGGTGCGCGAGCTTGCCTACACTGGCCGACGCATGCCTGCAGCGGAAGCAAAAGCGGCCGGCTTGGTGAACCAAGTCTATACCGATCAGAACAGCATGCTTGAAGGTGTCATGGCAATAGCTGCTGAGATTGCGCAGAAAGCGCCCCTTGCCGTTTACGGATGTAAACGCATGATCAACTACTCTAAAGATCACAGCACTGCCGATACCCTGGATTACATTGCCATTTGGAATGCTTCAATGCTGCAAAGCCAAGAGATGCAGGAAGCCATGCACGCCCGGACAGAAAAACGGGCTGGTGACTTTACCGAGTTACCCACGCGCAAGGGTAGTTTTGGCTCACATTAGCGCGTGTTCAACGCGTTTTTCTTACGGGGGAGAATTAGATGACCATACAGCTACGACAGATTTGTTTAGTCGCCGAAAAACTGGCGCCGGTTGTGGACGACCTTACCAAGATTTTGGGTATTCACAGTTGCTACGTTGATCCCGGTGTAGCGAAATTTGGATTAGAAAACAATCTAATGCCGGTTGGCCGTAATTTCTTAGAAGTAGTGGCGCCGACACAAGAGAACACTGCCGCTGGCCGCTACCTGCAGCGTCGCGGCGGCGACGGTGGCTATATGGTCATCACCCAAATCGACAGCCTCGCAGAGCATCAACGGTTGCGTCAGCGCGCTTTGGATCAACATGTGCGAATTGCCCACGAGCACACTAGCGACGAATGGTACTTGAGCCAGCTACACCCCCGCGATATGCAAGCCGCATTTCTTGAATTGGAATGGAATCGTGAGGAGGATTTTCACGGCTATTGGAATCCAGTCGGCGGACTAGGCTGGGAGGATAAAGTTCAACAACACACAACTGTTGATTTTATCGGCGTCGAGCTACAAGGCGACGATCCATTGGCGCTTGCCCATCACTGGGCGAACGTCACTGACTTGAACGTCAACACCGAGACCGATACTCCTGTCATCCATTTCAACAATGCTGCCTTGCACTTTGTGCACGCAAGCGACGGCCGCGGTCCCGGTCTTGGCGGTCTGCATATTCGCGTCAACGATCGTGCCGCTATTTTGCAGAACGCAAAGCGTCGCGATTGTTATGTCAACGAAGATCAACTAGATATTTGCGGTACCCGCTGGTACCTGCATGACAGCACCTAAAAATTAGGACGATTTATGACTGCAATGAGTTTGGAAACCGCGGTACGCACACGCCGTTCCGTGCGTGGTTTTTTGCCCGACCCGGTGCCTCAAGAAACCCTGAATAAAGTCTTTGAGCTGGCGCGCTGGTCGCCATCCGGCACAAACATTCAACCTTGGCAGGTATACGTCGCCTCTGGTGAGACAAGAGACGCCTTACGAGCGCAATTTATGCAACGCGCAAAAGACAAGCATCCTGCAAATGTCGATCACCAAGACAGTCGCGGTCCGATTGGCGAGATCTGGAAAACACGCCGACGCGAATGCGCAGCAGTTCTCTACGACGCGATGGGGGTGGCCTGGGAAGATAAGCCAGCCCGAGCAGAGGTAGCGTTTAGAAACTTCGAACTGTTCGATGCGCCTCACGTTGCGTTCCTGTGTATGAATGAAGTTTTTGGCATAGGTAGCGCTTGGGACGTTGGTATGTACGCACAAACTCTGATGCTTGCGATGACTGCTAATGGCCTGGCCTCCTGCGCTCAGGGCACCATGGCTCATCATCCAGACCTGGTTCGCAATGCGTTTGGGCTGAACGACGAAGTGAAAGTACTTTTTGGTATCAGCTTTGGCTTTGAGGACCCCAGCATGGTGGTTAACACAGCGCACACTAGCCGCGCCGAGCTCGAAGACACCGTGGTGTTTAAGCACTAGGTTTTGATTACTCCCGCATCTACCAAAGCGCGGATTTGGTCTTCGTCGTAACCCAAGCCTGCAAGCACGGCAGCGCTGTGCTGCCCTAACTTGGGCGCGCGTTTTGGCTCACCAGGGTTTTGATCCTTAATCCGATATGGTGAACGCAGAGATTGGTACGCACCGATCTCTGCATCTTCGTGTTGCTGCAACAAACCACTAGCCAGCAATTGAGGGTCCTCAGCTAGATCGCCAAGCTCATTAACCCGTGCGCAGGGTACGTCATGTCGAGCCAACACGCTGAGCCATCGCTCGGTGGTGTCCGCTGCGATGATATCGCCCAACACCTCGTACAATTCATCGATACGCTCAGAGCGCTGCGCCGCATCAATTACCCAATCTGCCGCGGCCAAATCATCACGCCCGGCCAAACTCAAAAACCGCACCCATTGTTCCGAGCTATACGGTAAAACCGCCATGTAGCCATTTGCAGTTTTGAAAGGTTTGCGATGAGCTGAGAATAGTCGCTCGTAGCCCAAATCTCCCTGTGGCGGGATAAGCGTGTGGCCCGCCAGATGCTCGGACAACAAAAACGCTGCCATAGTTTCGAGCATGGGTACTTCGATACAGCTGCCTTGGTTTTCGCGCTGTTGTTTGACAACACCAGCGGTCACCGCCAGCGCCAAATGCAGACCCACCACTTTGTCGCAGGCAATAGTGCGAACAAATTGCGGTGCCCCTTCTGCATCTTTATTCAACGCAGCGAGGCCAGATCGCGCCTGAATAATGTCGTCATATGCGGGTGCATCTGCGTCGGGGCCGTCTGCAGCGAACCCTACACCAGCGCAATATACGAGTCGGGGATTCACATCGGCTAAGCTGTCGTAATCCACACCCAGCTGCCTTGCCGGTTTATTGCGCATGTTATGCACAAACACATCCGCTTCTGCGACTAATCGATACAGCACCTCTCTGCCCTCAGGACTTTTTAGATCTACAGCCAGTGCCTGCTTATTGCGGTTAAAGTTCAGAAAACCGACGCCTAA
>NHET02000127.1 GCA_002170355.2 Gammaproteobacteria bacterium TMED92 | reverse complement strand
AGGTGCCGGCGTCGTCTCTAAAGTCATCAACTAAAATTTGTATTGCACGCAACAAAGTAGTAGCCCAGTCAAGGCCAGTAGCTCAATTGGCAGAGCAGCGGTCTCCAAAACCGCAGGTTGGGGGTTCGATTCCCTCCTGGCCTGCCATTCAATGGCAGGCATGCATGGGTAAGAGGTCTGGGAAAAGGAGCCATAAGAGATCACTTGCTAGTGATCGGTTTAGGCTGAAGGGATGGCGAATATGAGCGCGGAAAAGAGCGTCGGAAATGCACTAGATTGGCTGAAATGGTCGGTCGTGACTGCGCTCCTAGTTGGCGGCGTGGTGGGCAATTGGTACTTCGCAGAAGCGTCACTGCTGGTGCGGGTCATCGCTTTACTCGCTGTCGCTGTTGTTGCAGCTGTCGTCGCAGTGCAAACCGAACGAGGCCGCAGCATTTGGAGCCTAATCAAAGAAGCAAGAACAGAGGTTCGTCGTGTCGTCTGGCCGACCAATCAAGAAACCACACAAACCACACTAGTCGTGTTGGTGATAGTCTTGGTGTTTGCGCTGATTTTATGGGGCTTGGACTCTCTGTTGAGCTGGATTGTCAGCTCCATTATCGGATAGCGTAATGTCGAAAAATTGGTACGTAGTTCACGCATATTCGGGCTTCGAAAAAAACGTTGCCCGAGCGCTGCAAGAGCGTGTGAATCTATCCGAGCACAGCGACCTGTTTGGCGAAATTTTAGTGCCGACAGAAGAAGTGGTAGAAATGCGCGGTGGTCAAAAGCGTCGGAGTGAGCGTAAGTTTTTTCCTGGCTATGTATTGGTCGAAATGGACCTCAATGACGACACTTGGCATCTGGTAAAGGAAACACCCAGAGTGATGGGGTTCATCGGAGGTAAAGCGGATCAACCCGCACCGTTGTCTCCTAAAGAAGCTGCTTCAATATTGGATCGGGTAGCGGCGGGTAGTGAGAAGGCTACGCCGAAGACCGTCTTCGAACCCGGCGAAATTGTGCGGGTGACTGACGGGCCGTTTAACGATTTCAACGGCGTTGTTGAAGAAGTCAACTATGAAAAAAGCCGCTTACAAGTCGCGGTTACGATATTTGGCCGCTCAACTCCAGTGGAGTTGGACTTTGGTCAGGTAGAAAAAGGCTGAAAAACCAGCTTTAGACGACGCGGATCCAATAATGGATTCGCGGAACAACAGGGGAGTGAAGCACGCAACGCCTCACGTATGAACCCATAAGGAGCGAAAATGGCTAAAAAAGTCGATGCCTACATCAAGCTGCAAGTTGCAGCGGGGCAGGCGAATCCCAGCCCGCCGGTTGGTCCTGCGCTTGGGCAGCATGGTGTGAACATCATGGATTTCTGCAAAGCGTTTAATGCGCAAACGCAATCCGTAGAACAAGGTTTGCCGATTCCGGTTGTAATCACTGTATATGCGGATAAGAGCTTCACATTTGTCACTAAAACACCGCCGGCAGCAGTGTTACTGCGTAAGGCAGCAAACATAAGCAAAGGCTCTCCGACACCTAACACGCATAAAGTCGCTAAAGTGAGCCGGGCGCAGTTAGAGGAAATTGCCAAGATCAAAATGCCAGATTTGACAGCGGCAGACATGGACGCCGCGGTCAGAACGATCGCAGGCACGGCGCGCGCTTCTGGTATCGATGTGGAGGGCGTGTAAATGGCCAAGCTAACTAAGCGCATGCGAGAAATAGCAGAGAAAGTAGATGCAAATAGAGCCTACGGCATTGAAGAAGCGGTAGGATTGCTTAGCGATTTGTCGAAAACAAAGTTCAAAGAATCTTTCGACGTTTCGATTAATCTGGGTGTGGATCCGCGTAAATCTGATCAAGTTGTTCGAGGAGCTACCACGCTGCCTCATGGTACGGGCAAGACGGTGCGCGTTGCAGTTTTCGCGCAAGGAGAAAACGCCGAGAAAGCCACGGCTGCTGGTGCAGATTTGGTAGGTTTTGAAGATTTGGGCGAACAGGTTAAAGCTGGCGACATGGATTTTGATGTGGTGATCGCCACACCAGACGCTATGCGTGTTGTTGGCCAACTTGGCAAGGTCTTGGGGCCGCGCGGCTTAATGCCTAACCCAAAGACTGGCACAGTAACCGCAGACGTAGAGACGGCGGTGAAGAACGCTAAGGCCGGACAGGTGCAGTTCCGGACAGACAAAGCCGGGATCGTTCACGGCAGTATTGGTCAGGTTGGCTTTGAAGTGGGCCAGATCAAAGAGAACTTGGAGGCCCTCGTTGGTGACTTGAAGAAAGCCAAGCCAGCGTCAGCCAAGGGCGTATATTTGAAGAAAATGACTTTATCGACAACGATGGGTCCGGGAATTTCCATCGATCAGGCGTCAATAGAAGCCTGATACATGATGAATGGATTTTGGAGGTCTGGTTGATGCTTGCAGCAACCGGGGCCGTCAAAAACCGTAGGTGCTAGCCTCTTTAACTACGCATGAAGATGCGGGTAACAGAGGCTCTGCTTAATTACCTACGCAGATGGTGAACTGCTTTAAAGGCAGTGGACGCGATTGACATATAGGCCCCGAGGCCAAACTGTTGAAAACGTCCTCTCCAAGGATTTAGGTCTACTAAAGACTTAAAGCGAAAGAGATTCGCCGCAACACGGCTGTAAAGCCGTCAACGGAAGCAGCTTCGGCTGCTTCAAATAGGATGAGGCTTAGGCTTCATCAAACGGAGAAGCACGTGGCACTAGGAATAGAACAAAAGCAACAAATCGTTGCTGAGGTGAACGAGGTTGCCGCCTCTGCTTTGTCGGCAGTGCTTGCAGACTATCGCGGACTAACCGTTGCTGAAATGACCGAATTACGCGTTAAGGCGCGGGAAAGCGGTGTTTATCTAAGAGTGGTTAGAAATACGCTGGCAAAACGAGCCGTAGAAGGTACCGAATACGAGTGCCTAAACGACGCGTTCGTGGGGCCAACATTACTGGCATTTTCTCAGGAAGATCCAGGAGCCGCGGCAAGATTGTTGAAGGATTATGCGAAAGACCTTGAAGAATTAGAAATCAAGGCNCTNTCTATTGGCGGTGAAATGTTGGCAGCCGATCAGCTTGATCGTGTCGCTAAGTTGCCGACATTGGACGAAGCACGATCCTTGCTCATGAGCGTCATGCAAGCCCCGGTTGTTAAGTTGGCTCGTACTCTCAATGAGGTACCTGGCAAGTTGACGCGAACGGTAGCTGCTATCAGAGATCAGAAACAGGCGGAAGGTTAAAGNCCTTAAAAGAGATCGCTTTAGAATTTAGGAGAACTAAAATGGCATTGTCCAAAGAAGACGTACTAAACGCCATCGCAGAGATGAGCGTTATGGAGGTGGTGGATCTCATCTCCGATATGGAAGAAAAATTTGGTGTTTCAGCCGCAGCCGCAGTGGCCGCAGCNCCGGTCGCAGGAGCGGCTGGTGGAGACGCCGCTGCAGCTGAAGAGAAAGACGAGTTCGACGTTGTGTTAGCGAGCGCTGGTGAAAAGAAAGTGAACGTCATCAAGGCGGTTCGTGCTATCACCGGTCTTGGATTGAAAGAAGCCAAGGCATTGGTTGATGAAGCGCCGTCACCTGTCAAAGAAGGCGCAACCAAAGACGAAGCAGAAGACGTCAAAAAGCAGCTTGAAGAAGCTGGTGCAACGGTAGAGCTGAAATAGTAATCAGCGTTTTCGTTGCGTGTTATTGGTCGGCCTCGCCGCTTTTGTTAGAGAGCGGTGAGCGTTGGCCCTTGGCCGTTTCCCAGAGCNCAAGAGCTCTGAAACAGTACCGGAATAGAGTGTAGGAGATTCGCATGGCGTTTAGCTTTACCGAGAAGAAGCGTATTCGGAAGGACTTTGGCAAGTTGTCACAGACGATGGAGCTGCCATACCTGTTGGCGATACAGGTCGACTCTTACAACAAATTTTTGCAGGTCGGAAGAGACGCCGAAGAGCGAGCCGAGTCAGGCTTGCATGCGGCGTTTAAGTCGGTGTTCCCAATTGTCAGTTACTCCGGGAGTGCGGCGCTAGAGTACGTTGACTATCAGCTGGGCGAACCTGCCTTTGATGTGAAGGAATGTACCCTTCGCAGCATCACGTATGCGGCTCCNTTGCGCGTAAAAGTGCGACTAATCATTTATGACAAAGAGTCTTCCAACAAGACCGTCAAAGACGTTAAAGAGCAAGAAGTGTATATGGGCGAAATCCCGCTCATGACCAATAACGGTACTTTTGTAATTAACGGCACAGAGCGAGTCGTGGTATCTCAGTTACACCGTTCACCGGGCGTATTTTTTGACCACGACAAAGGCAAGACNCACTCNTCAGGCAAGTTGCTCTACAACGCACGAGTAATACCTTATCGCGGATCATGGCTGGACTTTGAATTCGACCCCAAGGACTGCGTGTTTGTGCGAATCGATCGTCGCCGCAAGTTGCCTGCGAGCATCATTCTGCGAGCCTTGGAGTACACCAGCGAGGAGATACTTGATACTTTTTTCGATACTAATACGTTTTACATCGAAGACGGAGCAGTGGCCGTGCGGCTTATTGCAGAGCGCTTGCGCGGTGATGTTGCGACCTTCGATATTCTAGGTGCTGACGGCAAAGTTATCGTCGAGACAGGCCGGCGTATTACTGCTCGCCATGTACGCTTGCTAGAAGATAGCGGCATGAGCAAGTTGTCGGTCCCAAATGACTACCTTGTCGATCAAGTAACGGCCAAAGACCTGATCGATCGGTCCACTGGTGAGGTGGCGGTACCGTGCAATACGGTGATTACCGAAGAAGTCATCGAGCAGTTGCTTGAACTTGGCGTCACAGAATTCGAAACTATTTATACCAACGAGTTAGATTGCGGCTCGTTCATCTCAGACACCCTGCGCATAGATTCAAGCAGTAACAAGTTAGAAGCATTGGTAGAAATCTACCGCATGATGCGTCCTGGCGAGCCCCCGACGAAAGAAGCGGCGGAAAATCTGTTCAGCAATTTGTTCTTCTCAAATGATCGATACGACTTGTCTGCAGTTGGTCGTATGAAATTCAACCGACGCCTCGGGCGTGAGGAAATAGAGGGAGAAGGTACGCTGGGCAAACAGGATATCGTCAGTGTATTGCAGACACTTATCGACATCCGCAACGGCAAGGGCTCAGTCGACGACATCGACCACTTGGGCAATCGCCGAGTACGCTCCGTTGGCGAAATGGCCGAAAACCAATTTCGTGTAGGTCTTATTCGCGTCGAGCGAGCGGTTAAAGAGCGCCTTAGCCTGGCGGAATCAGAGGGCCTGATGCCGCAAGACATGATTAACGCAAAGCCAGTTGCGGCGGCGGTAAAAGAATTCTTTGGCTCTTCGCAATTGTCGCAATTCATGGATCAAAACAACCCGCTGTCCGAGGTAACTCACAAGCGACGAGTATCAGCGTTGGGGCCGGGTGGATTGACCCGGGAGCGTGCTGGATTCGAAGTACGCGACGTACACTCTACTCATTACGGCCGAGTGTGCCCGATCGAAACGCCAGAAGGACCGAACATTGGTTTAATCAATAGCCTGGCGACCTATGCGCGAACCAACGAATATGGCTTCCTAGAATCGCCCTATCACCCTGTTGTCAACGGTGTCGTAACGTCAGACATAGAATATTTGTCGGCGATCGACGAGGCGGAGTATGTAATCGCCCAAGCCAGTGCGCCTGTTGACAATAAAGGCCGATTCACGACTGATATGGTGGACGTGCGACATCGCAATGAGTTCACCAGAACCGCGGCTGAAAACGTTGACTTTATGGACGTATCTCCCAAACAGGTTGTATCTGTTGCGGCGTCGCTGATTCCATTCTTGGAACATGACGATGCTAACCGGGCATTGATGGGTTCAAACATGCAGCGCCAAGCAGTGCCGACGCTCAAGGCAGAGAAGCCTTTGGTTGGAACTGGTATGGAGCGCAACGTCGCCAGAGACTCTGGAGTCTGTGTCATCGCAAGGCGCGGTGGGGTAGTCGACAGCGTAGACGCGGGCCGTATTGTGGTTCGCGTTTCTGACGAAGAAACTGAGGCTGGCGAAGCGGGTGTGGACATCTACAGCCTGACAAAATTCACCCGCTCTAATCAAAATACCTGTATCAACCAGCGACCGTTGGTTAAGCCTGGAGATGTGATTTCGAAGCAAGACATTCTGGCTGACGGGCCATCCATCGATATGGGCGAACTGGCATTGGGGCAAAACATGCGCATCGCGTTCATGCCCTGGAATGGCTACAACTTTGAAGANTCCATTCTGGTATCCGAGCGCGTTGTAAAAGAGGACCGGTTCACCAGCATCCATATNCAGGAACTCACGTGTATCGCGCGTGACACGAAGCTTGGGCCAGAAGAGATCACCTGCGATATTCCCAATGTTGGTGAGGGCGCTCTGTCCAAGCTCGACGAGTCTGGCATCGTATACATAGGTGCGGAAGTNAGCGCAGGCGATATTTTGGTCGGTAAGGTAACGCCAAAGGGCGAAACGCAGCTGACGCCAGAAGAGAAACTGCTACGCGCCATCTTTGGCGAGAAAGCGTCGGATGTTAAAGACACATCTCAGCGTGTTCCCAGTAGCGTTAAAGGCACAGTGATTGACGTACAGGTGTTCACTCGCGANGGCGTTGAGAAAGATCAGCGCGCCAAAGACATTGAGCATACCCAGCTNGCACAGATTCGTAAGAACCTAGACGACGAGTACCGCATTGTTGAAGCGGCCACCTACGAGCGATTGCAGCGTGCGTTGATTGGCAACAAAGTTGCGAGCGCACCTGGAAAGAGTAAAGGCGAGCAGATCGACGAAACCTATTTGCAAGAGCTTGCAGCGGACGATTGGTTCAGAATTCGCATGCAAGACGACAGTCTAAATGGGCAGATAGAGAAAGCCGAAGCGCATCTAAACGAGCGCAAGCGCGAAGTGGACGCAGTCTACGAAGACCAGCGCGGCAAGCTCGAAAGTGGTGACGATTTAGCGCCGGGAGTACTGAAGATTGTCAAGGTGTACTTGGCAATCAAGCGTCGAATTCAACCAGGCGACAAGATGGCTGGTCGACACGGTAACAAAGGCGTGATCTCAGTGATCATGCCAGTCGAAGACATGCCGTTCGACGAGCATGGAGAGCCAGTGGATATTGTGCTCAACCCGCTTGGGGTGCCATCGCGAATGAACGTGGGTCAGGTGTTAGAAGTGCACCTAGGCTGGGCGGCGCGGGGTATTGGCGAGCGCATTAACACAATGCTCGAAGAGCAACGCAAGACCGCGGAAGTGCGCAAGTTTCTCACCGAGGTTTACAACAAAGTTGGCGGCGCGCCGGTGGAGCTTAAGTCTCTTAGCGATACCGAGGTGGTGGATTTGGCAAATAACCTGCGCGGTGGATTGCCATTCGCAACACCAGCGTTCGATGGCGCGCAAGAGGACGAAATTAAAGGCATGTTGGAGCTGGCGGGTTTGCCCAGCAGCGGTCAAACCATTCTTTACGATGGCCGTACTGGAGACGCTTTTGACCGACCTGTGACCGTAGGTTACATGTACATGCTGAAACTGAACCACCTGGTGGACGACAAAATGCATGCGCGCTCGACGGGATCATACAGTCTGGTTACGCAACAACCATTGGGCGGTAAGGCTCAGTTCGGTGGTCAGCGTTTTGGCGAGATGGAGGTATGGGCGTTAGAGGCTTATGGCGCTGCGTACACACTGCAAGAAATGCTAACGGTCAAATCGGACGACGTTAATGGCCGTACGAAGATGTATAAGAACATCGTGGATGGTGACTTCAAGATGGAGCCTGGAATGCCGGAATCTTTCAACGTTTTGGTCAAAGAGATCAGATCTCTTGGTATCAACATAGAGTTAGAGACTGAGTAGTTACCTTGGGTAGTCCGGACTCTGTAGGTTCGGAGTTAACCCAGCCACAAAGGCTGGCTTCCAAAAAGAATGAGGAAAGATCGTGAAAGACTTACTTAATTTGTTAAAGGCCCAAGGTGGCGTAGAAGAATTCGATGCACTACGCATTGGTTTAGCTTCACCGGAGATGATCAGGTCGTGGTCATTTGGCGAAGTAAAAAAACCAGAAACGATTAACTATCGAACCTTTAAGCCAGAGCGTGACGGTTTGTTTTGTGCGCGTATTTTTGGCCCAACTAAGGATTACGAGTGCCTCTGTGGTAAGTATAAGCGGCTAAAGCACCGGGGGGTGATCTGCGAAAAGTGTGGCGTCGAGGTAACGCTAACCAAAGTGCGCAGGGAGCGTATGGGCCACATAGAGTTGGCCTGCCCAACCGCGCATATTTGGTTTCTAAAATCATTGCCATCACGAATTGGCTTGCTGCTAGACATGACGCTCAGAGACATCGAGCGCGTACTATATTTCGAGTCGTTTGTGGTGATCGATGCTGGGCTTACCGACCTAGAGATAGGGCAGCTACTGACAGACGAAGAGTACTATCAAAATCTCGAAGAGTATGGTGATGAGTTTGACGCTCGTATGGGTGCGGAAGCCGTTCAACAACTGCTGTTAAACCTCGATATGGACGCAGAGATCGCACAATTGCGGGAGGAAATTCCTGCGACCAACTCCGAAACGAAAATTAAAAAGTTCTCTAAGCGCTTAAAATTGATGGAAGCGTTTGTTAAATCAGGTAACAAGCCAGAGTGGATGGTGATGACGGTATTGCCGGTGTTACCGCCCGATTTGCGTCCATTGGTGCCGCTGGAGGGTGGTCGGTTTGCGACCTCTGATTTGAACGATCTATATCGTCGGGTGATCAACCGAAACAATCGCTTGAAGCGCCTACTAGATCTTTCGGCACCGGACATCATTGTGCGCAACGAAAAACGTATGCTGCAAGAATCAGTTGATGCGCTGCTGGATAACGGTCGCCGCGGTCGAGCTATTACTGGCTCAAACAAACGTCCGCTGAAGTCGTTGGCGGACATGATCAAAGGTAAGCAAGGGCGGTTCCGTCAGAACCTGCTGGGTAAGCGAGTGGACTACTCAGGCCGCTCCGTCATCGTATGTGGCCCAACATTGAAGCTACATCAATGTGGTCTGCCCAAGAAAATGGCATTGGAGCTATTCAAGCCGTTTATTTTCGGCAAGCTCGAAGAGATGCAGTTAGCGACCACCATCAAGGCGGCGAAGAAAATGGTTGAGCGTGAAACTGCGGATGTGTGGGACATTCTGGCAGGCGTCATTCGTGAACACCCGGTAATGTTGAACAGAGCGCCTACTCTGCACCGTCTGGGTATCCAGGCGTTTGAGCCGGTATTAATTGAAGGTAAGGCGATCCAGTTGCATCCGCTTGTTTGTAGTGCATATAACGCAGACTTTGACGGTGACCAGATGGCAGTGCACGTGCCGCTCACCTTGGAAGCGCAGTTAGAAAGCCGCGCACTAATGATGTCTACTAACAACATTCTTTCGCCAGCGAGCGGAGAGCCGATCATTGTGCCGTCGCAGGACGTTGTTTTGGGCATTTATTACATGACGCGGGAAAAAATCAATGCGTTGGGCGAAGGAGCGGTGTTCGCAAATATTGATGAAGTACACCGCGCGTTCTACGCCCAGCAAGTCGACTTGCACGCCAGGGTGAAAGTTCGCGTGGCAGAGCATATTGAAGACGATGCGGGGAACCCTGCCGCGCAGCATGCGGTTTACGACACCACTGTCG
>NHET02000059.1 GCA_002170355.2 Gammaproteobacteria bacterium TMED92 | reverse complement strand
ACCGGTATTTTTTCTTTTGGATTTAGCTGTCTGAATTCCGCTTTTTGAGTGGCGCCTGTGCGTGAACCTATGAGCTGTGGCTTATAGCTGAGTTGTAGTTCTTCGCATGCCCAGTGGGCACGCAGTGTCCTGGATGTGGCACCGCCCCATATGCTGATCATGGCGTCACCTGGTGCTTCGCTTTATAACGCCACAGCAGCAAGGCGCCGAGCACAGTCCACACCACAATAGTCATCCACTCCTCGGGCCAACTCAGCGCACTGTCGCTCCAGGGGAGGAATGCAGACAGCAGCCCCAGGGCTAGCAATACCGCGCCGTAACCCACCAGATTTGGGTGACTCACCCTAAATGGCCGGGGCATGTCAGGCTCGTTGCGCCGCAACACCAGAAACGCGATGGCAACAAAAATAAAAGCAATGGTGACGGCAAAACTACCGCTATTGATTAACCAAATCAAAATGGTGCGGCCGAATAGCGGAGCAAGCATAGATAAAACGCCAATGGTAACAATGGCCACATAGGGGGTTTTGTACTTAGGGTGCAGACGCATGAAGGCTGCCGGCACATGGCCAGACTCGGCGAGCGCGAACAACACTCTAGACGCGCCAACGATAAAAGCATTCCAACTGGTCAAAATACCGCCAATGCCGCCCAAGACCAAAAGGTATCCAGCCCAGCTGCCGCCGGCGACGTGCGCCCAAAGCGACGTGGCGGCATCAGCGGTTGCCATAACGCTGTCGGTCTGCTGTTGTTCATTCAGGGCGAGGCCCACGGACGCGGTAATAAAGACATACCACGCGACCGCACAAAACACCGAAATCACCAGTAATTTACCGAGTTGGTTCGGTGGAAGATCTATTTCTTCAGCGGACTGGGGAATCACGTCAAAGCCCACCAACATAGCGGGTACCATAATTAGCACAGCCAACACGCCCGATATCGGTGTTGCTATCCAAGGTTCTGCGTTGGCGATTTCGCCGTTTACCGCAGCGCCGGTAAATAGCAATATGCCGGCACAGACAATCAACCCGGTCACGACGGTTTGCACAACAGCCGCTGTACGTATTCCCAAAAAATTGACCCAAGTCACCGCTGCTGCACCGCCCGCACCAATCAGTACAAAGCCGAGGTCAACCTCGCTACCCAAAACGTTCCAGAGAGTACCCAGACGAATATCTGGCGTCAGATAGCTGACCGCGGTTGGTAAGGCTACGGCCTCGAACAAACATACGTTCAGATAAGAGAAGAGTAGCGCCCAGGTGCATACAAAAGACCAAGTCGGACCTAGGGCGCGTTGGGTGTAAATGTGCTCGCCGCCGGCTCGCGGCATGGCAGAGGCGAGCTCGCTGTAGGTCAGGCCAATCAAAGTTATGGCCAAACCGCCCACCGAAAATGCAATGACGGTACCCAAGGTGCCAGCCTCGTTCAACCAGACGCCGGTCATCAGCACCCAGCTCCAACCGATCATTGCACCAAACGACAAGCTAACCACTTCGCGGCCCTTCAACACTTTGGCAAAACGTTGCGAGCTAGGTTCTTGGTTGGTCGAATTGTCGTCGAACATCTGGTGCTGCTCCCGCTTGCTGCTGTTTCGTGCCCATCATAGCGGCACGCGCTACAATCCTAACCCAAATGCAAAGCGTGGTTGTTATTGCCGAAGCGTTGGCAGTGTCCCTACAATGCCGTCGACCATTGATTGAAGAGGCCGCTCCCTTGTCACAGTCGTTGCAGTTTCAACATCGCCACAAGACCTTTGAGTTTAAGCTCACCGATGATGGGGCCATTGAGCTGTACCTAGACAACTGCTTGCGTAAGCGGCGGGATGCCGGCGAGCGCGAGCCTCAATATGTTTGGACAAATGTCGAATTGGAGTGGGAAGAACACCATTACATAGAGGCCCGCTATTGGGCCTCGAGCGGCCAGCTGAGAATCACCGTTAATGGCGATCCGCTGGTCGACACGGAAATGCGAGTTGGCGCGTAGCCGACAATGAGCAACCCATTACCTGAAGTGACAGAAGCATTGGTCGCGCAATTCCGACAAACCGGATATCTGGTGCTGTCGGGCGTGTTGACGGCGCCACAATGCGAACAATTGCGCCGCGCGATTAGTGCTGATTTGGGTCCATTGGTTGGACCGGCAGAGTTCGAGGCTGACGTGGGCTACCCTGGCGCTCCGTTTGGTCGAGAAAGTGACGGAGGTAATACGCCGCGGCGGCTACTGCATGCCTACGCGCGTAACGAAGAATTGAAAGAGCTGGCTTTGCACCCGGTGTTAGGGCCATGGCTGCGCGCGCTACTTAACCATGACTTACCAATGCTGTCGCAGTGCCACCACAACTGCGTCATGACCAAGCACCCAGGCTACAGCAGCGCCACGTTATGGCATCAGGACATCCGGTACTGGTCATTTGATCGCCCAGAACTGATTTCTGCTTGGTTTGCGTTGGGTCCAGAGGATGGGGCAAACGGCGCTTTGCGGGTGATACCCGGCAGTCATGTGGAAGAGATAGACCGTGGGCGCTTGGATGGTGCGTTGTTCTTGCGACCGGAGTTGGAAGCAAATAAACCTTTGATTGCAAGCGCAGAGGTGGTGAATTTGAATCCTGGGGACTTGCTGCTTTTTCACTGCCGGTTGTTTCATGCGGCGGGGCAAAATCTAAGTCAGGCGGTAAAGTTGTCGCCGGTCTTTACCTATCATGCGCAAGACAATCATCCGATTCCGGGTACCCGATCTGAACGGTTACCGGGTATTCCCTTAAGCCAGATGCAGTAGGGCAGCGCGTGGNNACAGATGACGACGAAGATCTGTTCGCGGAACAAATGCAAGACGTTACGCCGTTGGTCTCGCCGCGCGCGGATAGGCGCAAGCATTGGCAAGGGGCGAGCGAGACTCAGTTACAGCGGCGTCGCGCGGCAGAGCAGTTTGTTGAGGATGCGCAAANCGAGAACTTTTTAACCCTGTCCGAGGTGCCGCAAAGACAGCCTCTAGAAGTATTGGAATGGAAGCAAGACGGTGTACAGCATGCGGTGTTCAGCAAGCTTCGACGCGGCGGATATGCTCTAGAGTACGAGCTGGATCTGCACCAAAAGACCGTTAAAGAAGCGCAGCAGGACGTATTTGCGCTGTTCCAGAGAGTGCGTGCCCAACAATGGCGCTGTGTGTTGATCAGTCACGGTAAGGGCGAGCGCAGTGCCACCCCAGGGCGACTAAAAAGCTATGTGGCTCAATGGTTGATTGATCACCCCGACGTAATCGCATACTGCTCGGCCCAACGTATGCACGGGGGAGTCGGCTCGGTCTATGTACTGGTCAAAAAGTCTGCGGCGGGCAAAGCCGCTAACCGCGAGCGGTTTGGTCGGAAAGGTGAGCCCAACGAAATTTAACCATTTAGATCAAGGTTCGCTTACNTNCTTGATCAATTCATTAGCCCGCTGGCTGGCATACTCCCAAGCGTTGGCGCTTGCGTATTGCATCGCTGCTGTTGCACGTATTCTAGGGGCAACGATAAGCGCTAAAGTCTTGGTTGCCATTGCTTTGCTCGGCTACCGGCACTATGGCGTTTGCACCCATCTCCGCCGCGCGGTTCCGCGCCAATACAATCAACTCCTCGCGCACCGAATCTGTATTGCGATCGACGACCACTTTACTTTTGGTTTGGCTGGAAATGGTCGCGACCAATTTACAGCCTGCCACGGCATCAGGGGTGCTTTGACGCACCTGTGCACCGGCGTCGGTTAGGCTGACAAAGGCACACCCGCTAACGCTGAGAGAAAGAGCNATGGCACCGATGAATGTGATGTGTTGCGCACTTGACTGCATGATCAATCTCCAATTTGTGGCGCCCCGCAGAGACACAGCCAATGTGCTCTTTGGCGAGCGCGTTTCAGATACGGCCTTTGTCCAGCTCCAGAATGCCGCGACCTATGTTTAAGCGCAACACGTCACTGGCGCCCTCTGCTAAGCGCCAGCCGCGCACTTTGCGATACAGGATGGCTAACGGGTGATCCTCGACCAGTGCTGTACCGCCTACCAGTTGTATCGCGGTGTCGACCATTTCTCCCACGGTTTCGGTTGCGAAGACTTTGCAGGCCATGGCTTCGTTGACTATGTTTTCACCTTGATCGGCCAGTCGTGCGGTTCGATACAACATGCTGCGCGCGGCGAAGGCTTGTATGCGTAAGTCGGCGTAATGCCAGCGCACCACGTCTTTGTTACCACGGGGTTCACCGCTTTTGTCGGTTGCCGATAGGTGCTCTTTCAGTAACTCCAAAACCCACAACATATAGCCGCTGGCTTGGGCAGCGAACAACAGTCTTGTGTCGCCAATTTGGCGCATAGCTTTCGGCAAGCCCTGTCCTGGTTCGCCGATAATATGGTGGCTTGGCAGCGTAACATTTTCGAACTTAAAGGCGGCGTGATGAGACCCGTCCAAAGACACAAACTTTTTTTCTAGGATCACGCCCGGTAGGTGAGTGTCGATNACCACCATAGAAGGGCCGCGGTCCTCTACGTGCACCAGGCAGTTAACAAAATCCGCATCGCCGCCGCCGGTAACGTAGGACTTTTGGCCGTTTACCACCAATCGGTCGCCGCTAATGGTGCCGTGGGTCGGTTGCACATTGTCTGGCTCGGTGAAGCCAAAGCTGGCACGTTTCTCTCCCGCTAACAGCGGTGCCAAGTGACTTTCCGCTAACGGCCCAGTAACGCCGCCCAGAACGCCGGCACTAGGACCAAAAACGCTCTCTAAGTTGTGNGGGTTGGTGGCAGCCAAGGTTTCTCTGGCAACACATAAAGCTAATTGCGANGCGTTTTGTTTGGTGTTTGAAGGTTGCGTGAGTGTAAACAGTCCAGCGGCTTTTGCGGCCTCGCGGATTTGCCCAAGACTCTCGGGGCTACTGTGGGCATTGGTTAAATGCTTGGCGGCAAAGTCTTTGCAAGTGTCGCGCAATTCGATCAGTTCGGGTGATAGAGACTCCGGCATATTTTGCGACTCCTAAAGGTTAGGTGCGATGGTTAATACCACAATGGCGAGCATGGCCAGCACCATAAAGGCGATGGCGTAAAACAGCAGTGATTCATTGCGTTCGGCATTACGTAGCAGAGTCTCAACTTCTTCATGGCTGCGCGCTGTGGCGCTTGACGTGATGCGGTAGCGGGTCAGGCCGTCGCGTTTCGGCAGCCGTACAAATAATTCCGGAGTGGCGTCTAGACGTTTCGCCACTTCGGTAAAACTGATGCCAGTGATACGGGCGATTTGTGTTGGATGCAAGGCGGCTCCGCCGGTTTGATCCGGTGCTGCATCGACGAAGCAATAATAAATGTCCAAAAGCAGCCGTACTTTTCCGCGGAAGCGAAATTGAAAAGGAAGAATGCCAAACATGTTGATGCTGCGGATTTAGGTGCGCAGAAAATAACCTCTGGGCGCACGAGAAGCAAAAAACGCTATCCGCGTTTATGGCCCAAGCAGATAACTCGAATCGGCGCTGGGTAGCCCTCGGCAGTGCGTGAAGAGTCGGTTGGATCAAGGCTCTGGGACAGTGACTCAAACCGCATCCATTCGGTACTCCGTTGCTCTTCGATGGTGGTCGTGCTGATGTCGATAACCGCTACGTCGTAAAAACCTGCGGTTGTCATCCAGGCAACGACTTGCTCTGTGCTTGGCACGCACCAGACATTGCGCATACGCGCGTATCGATCGCGAGGAAACAGCGATTGCTGTGCCGTCACAGTTAGGGTTTCTAGCACGCAACGGCCGCCTGCTGCGGTCAGTTCATACAGTTGCCGCACGTGGTGCAATGGATCGCGCCGGTGGTACAGCACTCCCATACTCAGGCACAGCTCAAATTGCACGCTGGTGGGCAGTTCCTCGACTTTCAGCGGCAGCACCCAGTTGCGTGGATCTTGGATAAACCTTTGCATCGCTTGGTGTTGCATACAAAACAGAATTGTTGGGTCGATACCAATCACTTCTTCAGCGCCTGACTCCAAGGCACGCCAGCCGAAGTAGCCGTTGCCGCAACCAATGTCCAGCACCCGCTGATTAGTGAGGTCGCCTAATGTCTCTTTGAGTCGTTGCCACTTCCAGTCAGACCGCCATTCTGTATTGATGGTTGTAGTACCAATGCAAAATGGGCCTTTGCGCCATGGATGTAACTGTTGCAACGCCTCTTCGATCGCGCCTTGGGTATGCCTGTTGCAATCAAAAGTCACACTGACTGTGTCGCTAAAGGAGCAGTCTTTAGCAAGGCCCGTGGGTAGGCTACGAACCGCATTTAGCCAAGTCGTAAAGTCGCCATGGAAGTCGGCGCTGAGCCGCTCTTGAACAAGATGCAAGGGCCACATTGGCAACCGATCGGGCAGATCGTAGGGGTCGACCATTGACCTAAGTGTGGTCTGCGAGCTGCGTTGGTCTGGCGATAAAGGAGGCCCAGTTCATGCAGCGAAACCATTGTGCGATGTCGCCAAAGCCCGCCTTCGCAAGCCGTTGTTGATGGATCTCTTCGCTGTCTACGCGCATAACGTTCTCGAGCGACTGACGTTTTTGGCTTACCTCCAACTCGCTGTAACCATTAGCGCGTTTCCAGGCTAAATGAGTTTGATCATAAAACTCGTGTCGAACTGGTTCTGCATGACGCACTTTTTCTGACACGATGAGCAGTCCGTCTGTGCGCATTTGGGTACATAAGCGTTGCAGCAAAGGCAAACGCGCTTCGGGCGCGACGAACTGCAACACGAAATTAAGCACAATAACTTTCGCGTCGGTTACCGCAACGTCGTTAAGATCAGCGCAAACGAATTGCGCCCGCGGATCAGTAATTTGGATCCGTGCCTGCTCAATCATCGCTGGCGCGTTGTCTATCCCAACCACGTGCACACTCTTTAACTCAGTTTGTTGCAAAATGGCTAAAGTGGTCGCGCCCAAAGAGCAGCCGAGGTCATACGCCATGTCGCCATCGCTCAAATGACGTGCGGCCATTAGACCAGTTATAGGGATTACGGTTTCGTAGCCCGGCACCGAGCGGCGGATCATATCGGGAAAGACTGCGGCGACTTTTGCGTCGAAGGCAAAGTCTACGATATGCGGTTGTTTAACGCTGAAGATTTGATCCCGACTCATGGCGCAGACGCCTGCTGAAAAGTCAGTGGCAGCGGACAATCCAGTGTTGCTGCTATGCCATGAAGCAAAGCATGTTGATCCTTATGCAGTTTGCCGTCAGCAAGAGCCACAGCCGCACAGGCTTCCAGAAGCTGCTGCTTTAGAGCAGGTTGCAACTCGCGCAATTCGCTGAGCGCGTTGTTTAAGCGCTCGTAGTCGAAATGATCTTTGGGGGCGAGAGGCAGGGTCAATTGAAGCAGTATTGCACCTGCCGCATAGCAAGATTCGGCGGTAGAACTTCGGTGTGCAATTACCGACAGCAAATATTGCAATTCGTGCTGTAACCGGCGCAAGGATCGGATTCGCCCTAGGCTTCGGTGGGGCCGTTCAAAGTGTGCGTAAAGTTCTTTGGTCATTACGCGGTGTAGAACCCACTCGAACACATCCACACGCTGGTCGAACACAATCAGCTCCGCGGTGTTGGCGCTGAAGCGCTGGTATTGCTGATAGGACAGTTCTTTCAGCGTTGGCATGGCCATCTCTAACAACACCAGCAGCTGACTCGGCGAACTGGCTTGAACTAGCGGCAAAAGGCTTTGGGTGTGCTCGGGTACGCCAACTTCCGCTTGGGCTCGGACTTTTTGTATCTGCGCTTGGCCAATCTCGGGTTGGCGATCGATTAACATGGCGTAAATCAAACCGCGCGCCTCATAGGGATCGTGGGCTGCTGCGGATAATCTCGCGTCACAGTTTTGCAGTAAGTCATGAGCCGCCGCAATTTGCCCCTGACCAACTTGGTTTACCAAATCTTGCGGGCTGGTCGCTACTGCCGTGTCGACCCCGGCAAACCCTGCAGTGCCGGCGGCATTGCTACTGCCGCCAAGGTCGTCGAATGATCCTTGCCATTGCGGCTGTAGTGCCTTGATACGCTGCTCTAACGGGGGATGCGTAGACATCATGCGGCTAAACGATTTTATTGCGCCAAAGAACATGTGGCTGGATTCCTCAGCGGCTTTTGCCTGCACGTTTGAGCCGCTAACGTGACCGCCGATCTTTTTTAAGGCGTTTGCAATGCCGTCGTTTGAACGGGTGAACTGCACTGCTGAAGCATCCGCTAAAAATTCCCGTTGACGGCTTACGGCAGCTTTGATCAGGTTACCGAAAAAAGTGCCACCATAGCCTATGACAATCAGCCCAACGGCGATGGCCATGGTTGAACCTCGGTCTTTGCTGCGACTAAATGCAGAGCCGCGTAACAAGCCATAACCCATCACGCCGACAAACAGAATGCCGCTGAGCAGAGCGATTAAGCGGATATTGATACGCATGTCACCATTAAGAATATGGCTGAATTCATGCGCGACGACACCCTGTAGTTCTTCACGATTGAGTAGGTCCAGGGTGCCTTGGTTGATTCCTATAACCGCATCATCCTGACCGTAACCTGCCGCGAATGCGTTGATGCTGCTCTCTGGGATCAAGTAAACGGGCGGCACCGGCAAACCCGCTGCGATCGCCATTTCCTCCACCACGTTGAGCAACTGACGCTGCTGCGGGTTCCGCGTATTTTGATGAATGGGCTGGCCGCCCAACGATTCGGCGACGACCCGACCGCCACCACGGAGGGCCGAAAACTTGAATAGACTTGCCACAGCGATAACACCGATCACCGCTGTGCTAATCAACAGCCAAGTCTCAGGCGGTTGTGCCGCGATCGCCGCTGGGCTGATGCCAACACCCAGCATTATTGCCACTAGCACATTGGTCAGCAGCACTAATGACACTACCGCGGCAATGAACAGCACCGTCAGTAGGCGTGTTTTGCTGCGTGCTTGGTCTTGAGCTTGGAAAAAGTTCATTTACGGCTAAAAAGACACCTTGGGAGCCGCCTGGATTTCCGCGGAGTCCTCGAATTCCAGCAGTTCAGCGTCCGTCGGATGGCCGAACAAACTGGCAAACAGGATTGGTGGGAACGAGGCGCGATAGGTGTTGTACTCAGTCACTTGGTCGTTAAACGCCTGGCGCGAAAACGCTACTTTATTTTCGGTAGTGGTCAGCTCTTCGGTGAGTTGCATCATGTTGGTGTTGGCCTTCAGGTCAGGGTATGCCTCCATCACGACATTAAGACGACCCATGGCGTTAGCCAACACGCCCTCGGCACCGGCCAGTTCCTTCATTGCGTTGCCGTCTCCAGGGTTGCCGGCCGCGGCCTCCAGCCCAGCCATGGCCTGGTTACGTGCCGCAATGACTGCTTCTAAGGTTTCGCGCTCGTGCGCCATGTAGGCCTTAGCGGTCTCAACAAGGTTGGGGATGAGATCGTAGCGGCGTTTGAGTTGCACCTCGATTTGTGAAAACCCGTTTTCATGACGGTTCTGCAAAGCGACCAGGCGGTTGTAGATAGACGCGGCCCAAAACGCCAGTATGGCGACGACGATAAGTAAGATTATTAGTTCCATTTGGACCACTCGGTTGTGCTATTTACAAGGCCATACTGCGACTGTCGTAGGAAAATGCAAGGCCAGCAGGCAGTCCGTTGGTCGACAAGTAACGCTGGGTCTGGGGTATAGTGCCGAGGCCGGTAATTAGGGAAACACAATGTCAGAAGCTGTCGCCGCGGAGTTCAATAGCGCGGATTTTCGCAAGGCCATGGGTAATTTCTGTACCGGAGTGACAATTGTCACTGGGGTCCATGGCGGGGCAGCGTTGGGTTTCGCAGCGCAGTCATTTGTATCTTTGTCACTGCAACCGCCACTGGTCGCAGTATGTCCGGCAAAGACATCATCAAGCTGGCCGCGTATTCGTGACGCCGGTAGCTTTTGCATCAATATTTTGGCGGCGGATCAACTTGTGGTCTGCCAGACCATGGCGCAATCCGGCGCCGATAAATTTGCGGACATTGATTGGCGCGGCGGCGTGACTGGCGCGCCAATCATTCATGGGGGGCTTGCGTACGTGGATTGTCGCTTAGTCGACGAACACGAAGCAGGTGATCACACTATCGCTGTTGGCCAAGTCGTAGATTTCAAACTGGTCGATGGCACAGCGCAGCCGCTGTTATTTATGCGCGGCGGCTATGGCGTCTTTGGAGCAATGTAATGAACTTAAACAGTCGTGTTTGTGAGATTTTGGAAATTGAAAAGCCTATTGTTCTGGCGGGCATGGGCGGAGCAAGTTGTCCCGCACTAGCTGCTGCAGTGTCGAACGCCGGAGGGCTTGGCGTTTTGGGTGCTGCAGCATGTGGCCCAGATCAGTTGCGCCGTTGGATTCGTGAAACTCGGGAACTAACCGATAGACCTTTTGGCGTTGATACGCTGCTGCCGGCGTCGGTACGTCGCGCAAACTACGAAGATATGGAAGGTCCGACCCCTGCTGATTTATTGCCGGAACGCACAGATTTCGCGGCAGAGTTTATGGCAAAGGAGGGGTTGGCGCCGATCGAGCCCGAGACCACAGAGACCAGAGAGCAGGATGGACCGCCGTTGTTCACGGCCGAATTTTTTGAAGCTCAGATGGAGGTGATCATTCAGGAGCGGGTTCCAGTGTACGCCTCGGGTCTTGGTAACCCTGGCCCCTGGATGAGTGAACTCAGAGCCAATGGCACCAAGGTTATGGCGGTAGTTGGTGCGGTGCGGCATGCAATTCAAGTTAAGTCCTCGGGTTTGGATATTATTGTTGCTCAAGGCCACGACGGCGGTGGACACAACTCGCCGGTTGGTACAATGGCGCTGATTCCGCAGGTGGTCGACGCTGTGGGCGATACGCCGGTACTGGGCGCAGGGGGAATCACAGACGGCCGCGGCGTAGCCGCTGCGATGATGTTGGGCGCCGAAGGTGTGTGGATTGGTTCTGCGTTCTTAGCATCGGAAGAAGCAAATATCTTCGATTTTCAGAAACAAGCGATTGTTGACTCCACCGAAGAAGGCACATCGGTGTCGCGCACAGTAACCGGTAAGCCAGCACGCATAATTCGCTCCAAATGGACCGAGCACTGGGTGCGAGAAGATGTAGAACCGTTGCCCATGCCTTACCAAGGCATGATATCTGGGCCAGTAATGGCGGCAGCGAACCGCGACGGCCGTGGTGACGTTAACCCAGGCTTCGCGGGACAAGGCATTGGCATGATCAAAGCGGTGCGGCCAGCAAAAGAAATTTTTGACGAACTGGTTTTTGGCGCGGAACAGGCTCTGTCGCGAACAACAAATCTGCTGAGGTAATCCTCGCCAGCGGATACGGGGACTTGTGATCCGCGAGAATGACGTTTGTGAGCTGCCGCCGCTTGGACCTGGAATCTGCCCCCGCGGAAGCGGGGGATCCACCAGCGTTGCCCATGCTTTACCGAGGCATGATAGCCGTGTCAATAATGGCGGCAGCGAAACCCGATGGCAGTGGTGGTATTAACCCACCACTGCTTCCAAACAATCCCAGTGCAGGTCGCCGAATTTGCCATTCGGATTTACCGGCTGTACGCAGACATGATCGGCGCCGGCATCTATATGCTCTTGTACCCGCGCTTTTATCGCATCGGCGTTGCCCCAAGCGAATGTTGCGTCGATGAATCGATCACTCAGGTCATTGATATCTTGCTCGGTCATGCCCATGCGCAACCAGTTGTTGCGATAGTTGGGTAGCCCTTGGTAGATCTTTGCGACCGGGCGCGCCAGTTCCCGCGCTTTAGTTGCATCGCTTTCCAAGATTACTTTTTGTTCGACTGCGAGTTTAGCGCCGCTGCCGAGTATGTCCCTTGCCATGGCAGTGTGCACTGGCGACGTGAAATAGGGATGGGCGCCGTCTGTCTGATCTCGCGCCAATTCCAGCATTTTCGGACCCAGCGCCGCGATTAACGTTAGAGGCGTCTCGGTGGGTGCCGGTCCGTTGTAGATTGAGCCGCTCATTTTTTCCAAGTAGCTGCGCATCGTTGCGACTGGTGGGCCGTACTCTAACCCCCGTACGCCTTCTACTAATGGCTTGTGCGACACGCCCATAGCCAAAACAAAACGACCGCCAGACTGTTCTGCAAGGGTGCGTTGGGCGGCCAACATGACGCCCGGCTCGCGGTTATAGATATTCACGATACCGGTGGCCATATTCAGGTTGGTGGTATTGGCGAGGAACCAACTTGCGGTGGTGAGCGGATCCTTGCCCACCGTTTCAGGCAACCAAAGCGTGTTGTAGCCCAGTGATTCAATACGTTGTGCAGCTTCGGTGGCTTGCTCTGTGGCTAGGCCATCAAAAAAGTACCAGACGCCAAGTTTTCCTAAATCCATAACATTCTCCTTTCCACTAGCGCCGCATTGTCCGGGCTCCGTCACTATGAAGCAACTTTAGAGACGGTCGGCGAAGTTCTGGCCGACAACATCGAGAGCAAGTAGTAGACTTGCAAAGTAATAAGCATGGCCGCGCTTTGGACTCACAAGAACAAAAACTAGCAACCGACCAACACGCCAAAAGCACGGCCAGCGGTACCGAGCATGAATCTGCGGTCGCACAAATGGAGCGCCCATCTATTTGGCAGCTCGCCCTGCCGTCGATCCTGGGCAACCTTAGCTATACCATCGTGGGCATGGTGCAAACGAAATTCGTCGGTGAATTGGGCGCCCAATCTCTTGCAGCGCTCGGTGCAGGGCAGCGTATTTTCTTTGCAATGCAGGCAATCTTAATGGCGATCAGTGCCGGAACCACGGCTTTAGTTGCTAGAGCTTGGGGCGCTGGTGATTATGACGAAGCCAGTCGCGTTACCATGGCATCGCTAGTTTTAGCAGCAGCTTTTTCTTTTGCTATCGCGTTTTTTGGGTTTTTCTTGGCGTACCCGGTAGCGTCCGTTTTTGGTCTGGATCCCGAGACATTGACTTTGGCGGCTGAAAATATTCGTTGGCTGTCGATTTTCAACTTGGCCTTTGCCGCGATGTTCGTTTTAAGTGCGGCATTGCGTGCTTCGGGCGACGCATGGTCGCCGCTGTGGATCAGTGGCGGTGTGAATCTTTTGAATCTTCCGTTGTTGTTCGTTTTTATTTTCGGCTTTTGGGGCTTCCCCGCAATGGGTGTTGCCGGTGCGGCAGTTGCTGCAGGCATTTCATTTACTGTTGGTTCTGCCGTTTTATTGCTGTTGTGGGTGCGCCAAAAGTTTCGCGTCCGGCATGTATCTGGCGGTTGGTGGCGGCGGGCGCGGTTACGCGCGTTGTTGGATATCGGCTATCCAGCGGCGTTAGAGCAGGGTGTGTTTCAGCTCGGTTTCTTCATCTTCTTAATGTTGATTGGTAATGCTTACGGCACCGAGGCATTTGCGGCTTATAACATTGGGGTAAATATCTTAGCGGTGTGTATGACCGTTGGTTTTGGTTTCTCCATCGCCGGATCAACGCTGGTAGGGCAGCACTTGGGTGCGAAAGACCCAGATGCTGCCAGTCGTAGTGGTTGGCGCTCGCTGTGGCTGGCGGTGATTTCGATGGGTGCTTTGGGCCTGTTGATTGTGATTTTTGCGCAGCAATTGGCGCGGTACTTTATTGGCGAGGACGCCACGACGATTTTGTACACCGTGCAATTCATCTATTTGCTGGGCGCGATGATGCCGCTGCTAGCGGTAGAGTTTGCCATTGGTGGATCTCTGCGAGGTGCTGGTGACACGCGCTTCCCGCTCATTGCTACGGTGCTGGGATTATTGGTTATGCGGTGCGGGTTGGCGGCACTCGCGGTGTATTTGGAACTCGCGGTGTTCTGGGTCTATGCAGCGTTAGTCGGCGATTATGTGCTGAAAAGCGCGCTGCTTATTTGGCGCTTTCGTAAGGGCAAGTGGAAGAAGATTGTTCCCGATCAGAATTACGTGTAGCTGTCGGAAACGACTTGGCTTTGGGCTGCACGGATAGCGCTTGAAGAAATGTCGTTGCGGTAAACCTCGGCCGGCACTGCCCGACAAATTGACGTAAGGCTTGATGGCAGGTCTAAGTCCGATAGTTCTACGAAGCGCCCGTGCTCGACCCGTCCGAACACCAAAAAAGTGATGTTCTGTTGAACCATGTTGTCGATGGCTTGGAGCATTCGTCGCTGATCGTCAGCGTAGAAGCGCGGCTGCGCAACGCGTGCCAGAGTGTCGGCACCCAAGGCGAAGACTGCACCGGGGAAGCGCCGCGCTTTTTGCTCGAAATTGCTGAGATTAGTCAGCCATACCGGTGTCCCTTCGAGGTCGATAAGGCGCTCTCGCACTGTCAAATAATCAAGGTCTGGCTTGTCGGCGTTGCGCAGGGTCAATTCAAAGGCGCCGGTGCGTCCGGTAATGGACTCTGCTAAAGCGAGCATTTGGCGGTGGCCTTGGTGCACGGGATTAAAAGAACCCGGCAAGATCAGTTCACCGTTGTGATCCTGGGTGCAGGTGGCCCAAGTCGATTGTGCTAACAGCGGTTGCCAATGCTCTGGTGCTGTGAAGGAACTTTTCTTGGTGGCGCATTCCACCCACTCCTCGCCTAAAAGGCTATGTTCGATGCTGTGCCATAGCGCTTGGTTCAGTTGTTGCTCTTGTTCGGTTCGAGAGTCGGCGTTATTTAGAATCAGTGTGTAGCTCGAGCTTTGGCTTATGGTCTGTATCGCCCAATACGCACGGGTCTGCCCGCGTTTAGTTGTGGCACTGGACAGACTGGCGGTTAGGCCAAAACCAAACGCGCGGTCGGCGTCCAGCGCCAACGCTCGTTGAAGCGCGCGCATAGCCAGTATGCGGCCAGTAAGCATGGACGCTGCTTGTTCTGGAGCGCTGCCAAGCAATTGCCGTAACGCTTGCTCGGCGTACGGGACGGAGGCTTCTTTTACGGTTTTAGAAGCACCGGGTATAGTTAATAAGTCCGCTAGCAATGGACTGCCGCCACCGGTCAGATAAAACACGCCTTGCCACGGGGACGCATGCAGCCGCTCGGCTCGGGCGGTCATGAAAAGACTCTAGCCACTTTGTAAAAAAACTCGCATTCGTTCGACAAAGCCGTCTAGTTGGTCGTGGTGCACCCAATGACCTGCGTTGGCGAACGCGACGACCTCGACCGGGCAGTTAAACGCTTGCGTGCGACCGTCTGCGACGGGATCTGACGCCCAGGATTCCAGCCCGCGTACCAATAATGTTGGGCAAGTTATGTTGCCGTAGAATTTTGTCAGTTCGTCGAACGGTATTCCTATAGGTGAGAAGTTGCGCACGTAATTGTCGAATTTCCAGCTAAAGGTGCCGTCTTCATTTTGATTGCTGCCATGGATGGTCAGGTGGCGCGCTTGCTCCTCAGACAGATGCGGATTCTCTGTTTGCATGCGCTGAAAAGCATCTTCCAGAGTTGGGTAGCGTTTAACGATACGACCAGATGACTTCTGCAGGTCAGAGAACCAGTTATGCAGTCGCTGCTCAGGTGGTTGATTCATCCGCTCNGCGATCATCGACGGAGGTGGCCCCATGCCTTCTATGGCGATGAGCTTGTTGACGTTTTCCGGGTGCAGTGCGGTATATAACAGCGAGATTGAACCGCCAAGCGANTGGCCCACAACNGTAACNGGAGCCATATTTTTTTGACGCAATAATTGGGCGATGTCGTAGACGTAGTCGATATGACTGTACGCGCCGCCAACCATCCATTGGCTGTCGCCGTGGCCGCGCAGATCCGGCGCGATTATGTGGTACTCGTCGCGAAATTGCTCAGCCACCCAATCCCAGTTTCGACAGTGATCGCGACCACCATGAATAAGGATCATTGGTGGTGCTTCCGGATTGCCCCAATCTACATAGTGCAGTCTTAGACGTTGTGAAAAGTAACTGTGTGAAGTTGGGCCATGCATAAAGTCGAATAGTTCCCGGCGGTTTTTGGTCTTNGCATAGTATATGCCACCGTCTACTTCGGGTGGTCAGAAAAAGTGCTGTTCAGGAAGCGTGGAGTTGTGTGATCCGCTTCACGGCACGTCGGGCGAAATAGGCTTCGATGACAAAACCTAAGATCAGCACAAAGGCAGCGCTGATGTGGTTCAACCAGCCGAACGTAAACAGCACTTGGGCGGTAGCGTAGATACCGACGACGCGAATGATGGCGGCGATCGCCATGCCACCGGTTCGACGCTCTGTCATCAAGCGCCCATGGTAGTAATTGCGATAAATGATGATTGCCGGCATGAGGCACATGATCAGCGTTACGTCGATAGCCAGATCGGTCAGTTGGGTGGATAGCCCCATAGATGTATGCCAAATTAAGTCTGCAAGATCAGTGAGGCTGAACAGCAGCATGGCGCCGGTAAGCCCGGCGCATACNAGTATCATGAAACGAAACTTAGTGTTGAGATCAGTGAACCCGAAGGTGATAAAAAAGTGTCGAAACTGATTCGCCGCCTGTTGAAAGATCATGCTGAAGTCAAAGGCCACGCGTAAAGCCGCAATGGTTAATAGACCGTCAGGCGCACGCGCCACAAAGGCAAAGAGAATCGGCCGAGACAGCGCGAACATCACGCCCGTTGTAGAGACTGGAACAAAAAAATTCACCAATTCGCGATAGCTGACGTTTGTGTGTTCTGGTGTTTCTGGAAGTTGGTATAGCTTGTAATACGCACACCAAAGCAGGCTCAGAAGCAGACATACGGCAAAGGTTTCAGCGCCTACAACAACGAGTACCGCGCGGCCTCCGAGCGTAAAGCCAAGTATCAGCGCCGCGATGACAGTGCCGAGGTAAATAAAATTGAATAACGTAATCCAACCGGTGAGCTGGGCTTGGGCTAACAGTCCAGTGAAGTAGTGCCGTTGGCCGTTCAGCACAATCAATGGGCATAACCACAACAAATACTCTCTAACGCGAGTAACCACATCGGCGTCGATGCT
>NHET02000022.1 GCA_002170355.2 Gammaproteobacteria bacterium TMED92 | reverse complement strand
AGCAAAGAAAAATCAACTATGCTTTCTTAGCAAATCTAGACAAATCAGTGAGCTCGTTACTGCAACAGTGCGCTGATCGAGCGGTGGCTACCCAATTCATGGCGAATGTTTGGGGTTTCGATGAGAATGTCATGCGTGAAGCCGGTGACGCAGCTAACGGTGTTGTTTGGGTGATGGGTGCGACTCACTGGAACAGCAGCCACCCGGGCATGTATACGGTGCGGCAGATTTCTATGATGTCCGATCCCGAACAGTCAAAGTATCGTTCGGTACACTACATTCGCGGTGTTTGTTCAATGTTTTACCTTAAGGAGGCGATCGAGATCGCTGCACAACGTGGATCAATTTCAGGATCTACAATCAAAGCCGCCATGTATGAAAAGAGCAATTGGGTGCCCCTGGGCCTCGAAGGTGTGTGTCGCCCAGCTAGTTGGAGCCAGGATGATCATCGTGGCGTTACTGAGGTGTTAATTTACCGCGCGAACGTCAGCAACGCTGATACTGCGCGAAGTCTTGAAGATCTCTTTCTTGAGCAAAAGTTATCAATGACTCACGTATTTACAGCGAATATACCAAGGCGTCCAGATTGGCTAGGGTTTTAACACTATCGTGGTGTCGCGCAATTTTGCAGCGACAGTGAACGCCAAAGCTAAGATGAAAGAACAAAACCGCCAGATACCTAAAATTGCTTTAACCCTTGGCTTTAGGCCTCAGTATTTGTTATCGCGCAGCAAGACTGAACTTGGGCACCCAACAGACTACTGTTTGAGAACTGACAAGGACGGCTTGGTAACAATAAGCTTTGTTTGGCAATATCTTTCGTTATATCCACTAAAACGGGCCGGAATAACTTGGCGTATGGTGGGTCTGCTACTAACACTTGCAACGACGGTTCTGTCTGGATGTGCCAGCTCGACAGTAACGCCGGAGCCGCCAGCGGCAGACGCCAACTCGTGTTTTCTTCGAGCGGTCAACCTTTGTGAAACGCCCGGTTGTATAAACAATCAACTGAAACTATGCGATGCACAGTTGTCTAATGCGTCAATGCCCATGACCGAAGGCATCAGAACAACGCTAATAAAGTGCTTGGTGAACAGAAGAACTACGACAGCGGCTGCTGGTGATTCAGACTATGCTGACGAATGGCGCCGCTGTATGCATTTGTTGGATGCAACAACGCCTTAAATCACGTTATCTGCGCCACGTCGTGTCCCCGCGTTCTCAGGGTTGTCTAAAGCCACTAAAGAATCCGACGATTTCCTCGGTAGCGTCAAACTCAGAGTGTTTGCCAAAACCCATAGTGAATCGGCCAACGACACGTCTAAGGTCCCACCAGCTAAAGCGAGCCCCGGGCCAGTCGTGCCCGCCCCCTTGCACTCGGTATAGCACAACCTGCTGCGCGCTATTCGGAGAGGCATACGTGACTATGTCGATAGGATCATCGTAGCGGAAGCTTCTAAGTTCATGTTTGGCACGCTCCAAGCCTTCGCGTGTCGCCCAGCCGTTGATCACTTCTTCCACACCTAAATATGCACCCCATCCGTCGACGTTTGCCAAATCGCCCGAATACAACGTGATGTTGTCAGCAGTACCACTAATCGCTAATACAGACAGCGCTTGACTGGGACGGCAATCCTGCTCGGTGGACAACATCATAGTGCCAGCCACTGGTGCTACTGCCCGGAAAATGTCGGCTGCTTCGCATCCGAGCAAGTAACTCATATCGCCGCCGTTCGACATGCCTGATGCGAACACCTGCTGTACATCAATCGGATATCGAGCGACGAGATGTCTGACCAGATCTCGAATGAAAGCAACATCATCCACTTGAGATTCTTTGTGAAACTCGTAGCCTACTTGGAAGAAAGCGTTTNCTTGTTTATCCAGAGTCCCNTGCGGGTACGCAACAATGTAGCCATATTGCTGTGCCAACTCATTGAATCCTGCATAAGCCATTATGCGTTCGGCAGAACTGCCNTANCCATGCATGACNATAACNAGNGCTGCTGCATCGGGCAGNTTCTCTGGCGCGTAAACAANTGCCGTTCGTACCAAATTGTCGTGCTTAAGCGTTATCTCTTNGACGCCCGCCANGACACTGTTACTGACCCACAACCACCACAACGCCAGTGCCACGCACCTAATCATCGCTTACTCGCCCGTCATGCTGCGAGGGGTTATTGCCCCACGGAGGCATCGGCTTCTGAGTTTCTAGAGGCGGCCGCGGCCTCACGCCACTCCTGCTCCAATAAGCGAGCACCCCGCAGAATATTGCCCATGGAGTAGTTGCCCTCGTGACAGGCGTATTCGTATACCTTGCTTTGGTTTTTGGTCCAAACGTATTCGCCACTCCAGGGTGCCGTCCAAACGGTGTCGTCTACAACAGTGAAGTCGTAGAGTAGATTTCCATCTTCGGTGAGGCTAAATCGCTCTTCCACTTGCAAATTCTCATCCGCGCCGCCNAGACCACTGATCGCTTTGAAATTCTTGGTCTTTACAACCAAGGTATCGCCATCCCAGTGACCGACCGAGTCACCCAGCCAAGAGCGATAGCCGGAATCTGAATGTTCAGAATTCAAGCGGATGATGCGCGCGTCATGAACCATTTCTTGCAGAATCATGACGTAATCGTCNGTCTGCACAATGCGCTTNTAGTTGTTATACAAACTCGGAATGGTCGGTACAGTCGGCGCGAAGCTGATCAAGCAACGCTCAGAGGGAGCGAGGCTCTCGGGACCGTCAAACGGCCCCGGGCCGTCTTGGTCGAGCCAGGTTGCGGTACCGGTATTTTGATGAATAAAGCTCTGATAAACGTCGCCCATCCGCTGGCTGACACCTTCNCGAGTTGGTGGTCGGCGACCGTTCGGCGGATCATAAATAATTGANGTNCGCACTTCGCCGTCTATNTGCGAAGCTTTTTTGCCGATATCAATGTAAAACGCGTTATAGCCGCCAACGCCACCAGCNCCGGCAGTGTTATTGCCGTCACCGCCAACCGGCGGTGCTTCTCGATCTGGGTCACTCTCTGATTCTTGGAACCATTCGTAGGCCAAACCAGCAGCCCAATTGAGCAAGTCCGCGACCCATGGATAGAGATANTTGATGTCGCCGAAAAACTCNGGGCGCTGCTCTGGAGTAAGCGTGCCCGTATCGTANACNCCCGATAAATCCGGTTTGCCGGAGGGTGTGCGCTTGATGTCTGCTTGCACCGGCCCAATGAGCAGTATGGCTATAAGAAAGGTGAGTTTCTTCACGAATCGATCCTCTTACGGCAGTTATCTGAGTAAGTTTGGCGACTCGCTTTATCTTTCGCAACCATTTACGCCGCTGTGTATGTCAACTATTCGTTAACATCCGGCACTTTGCTGCCGTAGTATTAGCATTACACAAATGACTGCCGGTGCTATCACCGCATTGAGCTAACTATGAAAAAGGTTCTGCAATTGGCTGTCGCAATGCCCATGTTGGTGCCGTCCGGACAAACACTCGCCGATATTGAATTCTCGCGGCCATTGAATAAAGCGAATCAGGATCACGCATCAGTCCAGGTGGAGTATTCTTATTTCGACTTGTCTTTGGATGTCCTGGATTACGTCGAAAAAATCCAAAGTAGATCAAGACCAGAAGAAGTTCGAGCCCTAAGCGNCAATCTGCANATGCCAGTGGCCCAGCGGNTTAGTTTTGACTACCAATACACTGACACNTTTTCNAANGTNAGNCGCTCTGCNCANCCTTATCAGCTTGAAACCGATGGATTTGAACATCAAATTCAACTCAACTATTGGCTTAATAAGACACCACGTCTATCAACGTTTTTACATGCCGGCCTAACTTATGCGAAGCAAAAGCCCGTGGAAATCGACTGCTACGACTACAGTGGTCTTGTGTTGGGTGGAACCTGCAAAGAGGCTGACGTCCGACTCTTGGACGGAGCGGCATTGGTTAATGAGGGGATCAGAAATTATTACCCTGCGTTGCTTACAGATGCGAATGCGTTGGGATTCTCTATTGGTGTCACAGTTACGAATAAGTGGCCTGGGGCGCTCGATGCCTATCAGTACTTTGGCTACGAGCAAACTGAAGTCAATGTACGATACCAGTCCCAGGTGCTGAATATCGCTGATCCCTTCGCTCTAGGAATCAGCTATAAAGGCTACAAACTTGGTGATGTGGTTGACGANTTGCGCGCAGAACTGCCTCAAGACTCGCCGTGGCTTGAGCGCTCCTGGGTGGTGGAAGCTGGCGCAAAACGCCAATTTGGCGCGCATTTTTTTGTAACCGCAGCGCTGCGGCACTANCACNTAAACCGCGTGGATTATCTGCCGAACCCAAGTAACGAGGATTTCAGCAGTAATACCGTTTTGAATTTAGCGGCTTGGTTTGCTCCAGCAAAAACACTGAGGATCTATATTCGTGGAGAGGCTACGACGAACAATGTNCTCGGGCTTGAGCCCATCGCTTACAACCGCAAAAGCAATAAATTCTTCGCGCATCCATTTGGCCAGTTATCGATTGGTTTCGTTCTCTCTCCAGACCAGTGATTGTTCTGCATTAAAAAAGGGGGCAGCGCCCCCTTCTTTATTTTCATGACTCCTAGAAATTTCTAGGGCGTTGGATCATAAATTATCTCCCCGTGAACCACCGCTGTTTCGCCGTTGTTTACCGTAGGAGTCGGTTCATCGCCGATGTACCGATCGTTATCGTTCACGCCATCACCGTCGTAATCTTCAAAGCCAATAACCCGAAGATCCCGATCCTTAACCAAATCCGACTCGTCACCGTCGTAGAGCGTTGTGTACAGACCACGTAGATCTGCCACGCCTGTGATTGTGCCATCGGCCGGTGTCAGCCACTCTTCACCATCCAGCGCTTTGACTTTGTATTTGATGGAAGAATCAATACCGTCTTCGAGTTCCCCTCCATCGGGAATGACAAATCGGCTGATGTATCGATAGGTGTCTTTCCATCCGTTAACGAACTCCCCTAGATCTTCGCCAGTTGCAGTGTCATACACAAAACCAGGAATACCCCAGAGGTTGCCGTGACCACTAAATTCTAGGCGAATTCGTTTCCCAGCATCTTTACCAAAGACAGCTTCGCCGTTGGCATCTAATGTTTCGGGNACTTNGTAATANANNGTTTTGGGTTCATCGATCTGGACAACGTCGCCAATGACCGCATTGGTGTCTACGGCATTTGCATAGATCACTTCATANTTTGGTCGCGTTTCCAACGAGATGTTGTATTTCGTCGTCACATCTTCCCACAGCTTNTAGCTGCAATAACGCTTCACGTCGCTGCTNCGGCCATACACTGGGTGGTCGTCATACTCGTTTGCGAGTCCGTTTGTTCGGCACTCCATTTTTGCNAGCTCAGACTCCGGCACCAATTCACCCGTGCGGATACCCCATGCGATAGACCGAGAATCCCACTCATTCTCAGGCATACGATATCTNGCATCACGCAACGNATCCTCAGGATTCTCCATCGTCGCTAATATCTCGTTCGCGGTAGCGCCTTTGCCTAACGCGACACCATTCTGATCTAGGATTTGTCCATCTGACTGCGTGTAGGAACCCATATCGGCAAGCTGCAGCCCCTCCCGGTAATCTCCTTTCCGGAAAGTTTCTTCCCTGGTCACTTCATTGTCGTTGTAAGTGCCAAACATAAANCTCAGCTCTTGCACCCCAACAGTATTTACCTGACCACCAGATTCTTCTTGCACGTTGCCATCTTNGTCGATGTAGGAGTATNCNTAGCGATCATCCATAGACCAAGTCAAGGTGTCTCCNGATACGGTACTGATATCNACACTCGCCGTATATCGNCGGTTAGGCTCAAAGAACTCTCCAAGACCGCCGGTGTACAGGTTATCCAGATTNTCGTGGCCACTAAAAATACGCCANATCTTGTAAGTTATGCCTGTGCCGTCTGCNGTGCCAGTCATNACCTGNCCCCCNGAGTAACCNTAAGAGTCAGCNTCANTGTTACCGTAGGTNCCCGAGAACGCNACGTTGTCTCGCGTGACCAAGGTCATCGTTGTNCTNGCTGTTTCGGGAATCGTTACGGTGAACGTTTCGCCGTCAGAGCTCCAGTTNAGNTTTGCTTCGGAGCTAACAGCACGCTCGCCGCCCTGAAGCTGGGCGTCGTCGCCTTCAACAACTGTAACAACCATCTTGATNACACCAGAACCCGAGGCTGGGATCTCTTTTAGGTCAAGATGCACCGCGGGGACNACACCGTAGTCNGAAGGATCAGACGACTTGCTAAGCAGCTTGTTTAGGTTTGTTGNGCTAAANCCGTCCCAGGACCAAAACCGCAGTTTGCCGTCGCCAGTCTTGCCATCGGAACTTACAGCCCCGGTATCCTGGAACCCGTCGGCTCTAGAGTACANAGGCAAATTCGAGTCTCCGTTCACATAGTCAGCGATCGCGATCTGCCGACCCACCAGGACTCTGTGGTCATCATTAGTGCCAACGCTTGTGGCAAAGTCCTCGGCTGCTTCCGAAAAGTTCCAAAAGCCACGATCTACGACCGTTTTAGTAATGTCCGCCTTCAAATACTCTCCGATATCGAAGTAAGGCGATGTCACATACCCAGATTCATCATAGTTTTGATTCANCGCATCTTCGAAAGTCGTTGGTATTTTTGACCCATCNAGGCATTCGCGAATGCAATACAGTGTTTCAGTAATATCCGCCGCAGATACAAATTCGTTAGTTTCGGTGCGAATCCCGGCGCCCTTTTCTGCTGAGCTCGGAGCATTCATGGCACCTTCCGGAATGTCATACCACTGACGTGTATCATGCGACCACACGCCTAGACTGCGAATCTCCTTNTGGTACCAATCCTCCTTGATTTTGGTCGTCGTGCCATCCTCATTGTTTTGAATGGTCACGCCCCATTCCTTGAACATCGAGTTTTGCCACTCNGTTGTGGTAAACGAAATGGCTTCAAAACCTTCGTCCGTTAGACTTTTCTTTTCATAACCGCNGTCAAAATTGATGCCCTCTGTAAAGGTAAAGGTCGATGTCGCAGCGTCAAACTTACCCTCAAATTCTTGGAATTGATCCAGAAGCACTGCCTGATCACCAAACAGAGACTGGAACTCGGTGCGCCACCAACTATCCCCTGTATGCCAAGCAAGCGAAATACCGTCGATGTCATTCAANGCCACGTANGAGGTAGTTCGCTTCTCGATACGCAGGTCNGATGNTCGCAGGGTGAATTGCTGCTTGACCGTATCACTTGATGCCACGTAGCCATGGTTTTCCCGCTCGAAGATCGTATTTTCATCNATCAGCGGGCGCCCTCTCGGGTCAACATGCACACCCCAATAATCTGCCCAGGCATGGACCCGATCTTTAACCGTTGTGCCATCCTCTAACTCGCGATCGACCTCAGCCAGCATTGGAAACCCTGGGTTAGAGTTAGCGAGCCGACTGCCGTCGGTGTTGTAGACGCCATAGCGATGGACGTTGCGTNGGGCTTTTGCACGATCNACGGTGAAACATTCCTCACCAACAACCAAACCAGCANTAGCNTAGGCTCCAGTGGTCTCGTCAATACCNCCGACCTCGTAGACAGGCGTCTTAGTAGGTTGCCAAATGGAATCCCAGTCAATCTCATAAGTTTGACCGGCATCGCGCGCTGCTTCTTCCTTAGCGAATTCCTCTGCTTCACGAGCCAAGANTTGATCTNGCGTCGGCCAGTCAAGTTGATACGCTTCTGACAAGCGCCGGCAATAACCCTTGTCTGCGGCGCTGAGGTAGAACTGGTATACCGCCTCAACCTCTACAAAGTACGAATTCGCCTCNTCCCGTTCTTCCNCAGTCGCNCTCTCCCACCAACCAGGTTCCCACCAAGGTGCTCGCCCCATGGTCTGTTCGTCCCATAAGCTAAATCCCGCAAATTCTTTGTAGACGCCGCGCTTGTCCCCATTGGCTAAGAACACTGCAGCAATGTCGTTATTGCCGTTGCGCAACCGCTCTTTGAACCTAATCGCCCCACCCGAGGCCTCGATATACCCCTGGCCGAGGTAGTCGCCGTCGCGCAGATAGCCTTTGGCACCATCAACGTGCATGGAGAAATTCATCTCGAAGTCGCCATTCGGAGAGGTCTCCGTGACGCCACCGGTTTGCGCAACGTCTGCGTAAATCTTCATGTCGAATTCGTCTTCGGCATCTGGGTTCTGCGCTGGAACAGACACCCAAGCCAGAGTTTTGACCGGTGATATTGAGTTCAATCGAGACACCTGCAGAACTGCGGTATTGGCGGTTTTGCCCTCTCCTGTAGTGGTGGTAGTCGACGATGCAGTTGACGAGCCAAGAAGTGAGGCAATGCTGCGAAACTTGAGAGCTTCTTTGCCGCTTATGACACGAGTACACGCTCAAAGAAATGGCAACACCATCAGCAAGTCGTCATGACCGAATCCATTGCTTCGCTCTGACACGCAGCTGAGTTCACAGACAACGAGCTTGCTCTGC
>NHET02000029.1 GCA_002170355.2 Gammaproteobacteria bacterium TMED92 | reverse complement strand
TCATAAACGGTTCACCGCCGGTAATGCCAATCTCTTCAGTCGCCAATTCATCCGAGCGAATCTCGTCTAGGAAACAATTGACCTCATTGGTCGTCAAGTAACTTAAGCGATCATTTTTGGGTGTGGACTCGATATAGCAGTTGTCGCAAGCGATATTGCACAACGTGCCGGTATTGAACCAAAGCGTTTTCAGCACCCGAAGCTCTACCGATGCGCGCGGTTCCCCGTCGGCGGTAAGGTGTGGGTGCGAAAATTTTTCACTGGGCGTGATTCCTTTGACCAACGGCTTCACGTCACTGCGCTCCTCTGGGTATATAAATTGGCGTTTGCTACCAAGTCTACTGCCGCTTGTGTGACAAAGCTGTGTGAAGCCGCGGATGCACTCGCCAATGGTTTAACCGCCTAGCGAATAGGCACTTCTGTTTTTTTCACCACGGTACGCAGCGCGAACGAGGAGTGCACGCGGGCAACACCCGGCAAGCGAGTCAGATACTGACTGTGCAAACGTTCGTAGTCACGGGCGTCGGCAACGATTACTCGCAGCAGATAGTCCGCATCGCCACTCATTAAGTGGCACTCCATTACCTCCGGCAGCTTTGCCACCTCGGCCTCGAAAGCCGCTAAGTCATCTTGCTGTTGGCTGAGCAAAGTAATCTGCACGAACACATCGTCTGGGTAACCGGCCAAAACCTGGTCAACCAGCGCCACATAGTGGCGCAGCAAGCCCTGTTGCTCGAGGGCCTTTACCCGACGCAAGCATGCAGATTCAGACAAATTAACCCTCGCCGCCAATGCCGCGTTACTCAGTCGGCCATCCTTTTGCAGCAAATGAAGAATTCTACGATCTAATCGATCTAGTTCAGAAGAATCTTTCATATTTTTCCATAAAAATCGATTTTCATTCGAAAAATTAAGTCAGAGTGCACACGAATCGCAATGTATAGCCAGGTCAAGGCGAGCACAATAAGCCATTAACGCGCCAGAGGTCAGCTGATGCAAATTGGTGTTGCGAAAGAGAGCAAAAATCACGAGTACAGAGTCGGCATAACGCCTAGTGGCGTCGCAGAGTTAACCGCCCTGGGACACGAAGTCTTGGTCGCATATGACGCCGGCGCTGTTATCGGTTTCAGCAATCAGCAATATCAAAACGCTGGCGCTAAGATCGTCGACAATCAACAAGCCTTTTCTGCGCCCCTTGTCGTCAAAGTCAAAGAACCGAGCTTGACTGAATGCGAGTTGTTACATAGCGATCAAGTGTTGTTCTGTTACCTGCACCTGGCAACAGCACGTCCCCAGGCACAGCGACTGCAGCAGCGCGGCGTCACTGCCATTGCCTTTGAAACCGTGACCGATGATGTGGGCCGCTTACCCCTACTCACCCCAATGAGTGAGGTTGCCGGACGTTTATCGGTACAAGTCGGTGCGAACGCCTTACACGCTCCCAACGGCGGGCGCGGCACGCTACTTGGCGGCGTTGCCGGTGTGGCACCTGCTCGAGTGGTGATTCTCGGCGGCGGCGTGGCAGGTAGCAACGCCGCCTATATGGCAACTGGGCTGCACGCAGACGTTACCGTGATCGATCAATCGGTGGATCGACTGCGGGCACTGTCCGCCGAATTTTGCGGGCGCGTCAAAGTGTTAATGGCATCCGCGCAGAGCATCGACTCCGCTATCCGCAGCGCAGATTTAGTCATAGGCGCGGTACTGGTTCCCGGTGCGAGCACACCAAAACTCGTCGCTCGCAGCCAGCTCGAAACCATGTTACCCGGTGCGGTATTGGTGGACATCGCCATAGATCAGGGCGGCGCGTTCGAGTCTAGTCGACCCACAAACCACGACAATCCCACGTTTGTTGAACAAGGCATCGTGCACTACTGCGTGACCAATATGCCCGGGGCGGTGGCGCGTACCGCAACTCAAGCGCTAAGCAACGTGACGTTGCCATACATCGTAAGCATTGCACAAAAAGATTGGCAACAAGCTCTGGCAGACGACCATGGTTTCGCCGATGGATTGAACATTGCCGACGGCAAAATCTGCCACGCTGGGGTAGCCGCGGCATTAGCGCAACCCAGTTGAGGCCCTGGCCAGCAGGGCTCACCCATCGTCTATGGCAAAGCCGACCAGCTCGACGCCACCGCCCACAAGCTCACCCTTGGCGACATAGATGTCCGTCACCGTGCCATCCGCAAGCGCTTTAACTGTATGCTCCATCTTCATGGCTTCCATAATCACTAACGTTTGACCCGCACTCACCCGATCACCTGCGCTGACTAACACATCTACTATCGTGCCATTCATTGGCGCTTTGAACTGGGTACCGTCGTCGTGCACCAAATCCTCGCCAAGGTCAGGCGCCACGCTTTGCACAAAAACGCTTTGGGTGTTCGCAAATACGCTCCAGCCGTCATCGCTCTTGGCCACTGCAACGCGCCGCAGATGACCGTCAGTGTTTACCAATAAATCATTGCCAGCTAACTCCCCAGCCAACTGGTAAGTGCGTCCATTGCAGGTCATTGAGTACTCGTGCGCAGAGACTGCGGTGGTGTCGATGTGCCACTGCGTGTCGCCAATAAGCAGTGGCCGGCGCTGCACAGCTTGACCGTTAACCCGCCAGTTGTCTTGATGATCCCAAGGACTGCTAGCGCTGACTAGGCGCGCGCTCAGCGCTTCGTACAGACATACGCACAGCGCATACCACGGCTCATCTTGCTTGGCATGCACAAACAAATGATCCTGGCGGCGCGCTATAAAATCCGTGCTCAGCAGAGCTTGGCGAAACGCGTCGTCGGCACTAAGGCGCAATAAAAAATTGATATTCGTGGCCACCCCGGCAATGCAGTAATCACTTAGCGCTTGCTGCAGACGTTGCACCGCCATGTCTCTGTTTTCGCCCCATACGATCAGTTTGGCAATCATTGGGTCATAAAACACACCAACCTCATCGCCTTCAACTACCGCACTGTCGACCCGCACATGGCCCGATGTTTTTGGTTGTCGCAACCACGTTATGTTGCCCGAGGTGGGCAAAAAATCATTCGCTGGGTCCTCTGCGTAAATACGCGCTTCAATACTGTGGCCCGTTATTGCCAACTGCTGCTGACTCAAAGGCAGTCGCTCACCTGCGGCGACTTGCAGTTGCCAGGCGACAAGATCTTGGCCAGTTATCATTTCGGTGACCGGATGTTCCACCTGCAACCGCGTATTCATCTCCATGAAGTAAAATTTCTCGTGCTCATCTAACAGAAATTCTACGGTTCCAGCGCCCTCGTACTGCACCGCTTGCGCCGCTTGCAGAGCTGCCTCGCCCATGCGCGCTCGCAACTCTGGTGAAATATTTGGCGCCGGTGCCTCTTCGATTACTTTTTGATGCCGTCGCTGTATCGAGCAGTCGCGTTCGAATAAATAAACGCCATTGCCGTGGCTGTCGCAAAAGATCTGAATCTCTACATGTCGCGGTTGCTGCAAGAATTTTTCAACCAGCATATCGCCGTCCCCAAATGCGGCTATAGCCTCGCGTTGTGCGGATTCAAGGGCGACATCAAACTCTGCTGCAGCGCTCACCTGGCGCATGCCCTTACCGCCGCCTCCCGCAACCGCTTTCAACAACACCGGGTAGCCCACCTCGGCCGCTGCGGCGCGCAGACGCTCAACGTTCTGCTCAGACCCGTGATACCCCGGCAGTAGTGGCACATTTGCCGCCTGCATGGCTTGTTTCGCCGCTGACTTCGACCCCATCACTTTAATCGCTTGCACCGGAGGTCCGATAAAAATGACGTTATGACTCGCACATAGTTCTGCAAACTGCGGGTTTTCTGATAGAAATCCGTATCCAGGGTGTAGCGCCTGCGCGCCTGTTGAGAGCGCTGCCGCAATGACTTTTTTTGCGTCTAAGTAAGAGGCTGCTGGCGCGCTGGCGCCTAAGTAAACAGCCTCGTCGGCCATGCGCACATGCTGCGCATGTGCATCTGCGTCGGAATATACCGCTACAGTTTTAATGCCAAGAGACCGCGCAGTGCGGATAACACGACAGGCTATCTCGCCTCTGTTGGCGACTAGGATTTTTCTAAACATAGCAAGCTCTACATGCGGAACACGCCAAAGCGCGTATCTTCTATGGGTTTATTTAACGTGGCCGACAACGCCAAGCCCAACACTCGGCGCGTTTGCGTGGGATCAATAATGCCGTCGTCCCACAACCTTGCCGTAGCGTAATAAGGGTGACTCTGAGCATCAAAATCTTGCAAGATAGGTTGCTTAAAAGCCTCTTCATCGGCTGTCGACCAGTTTTCACCGGCGCCCTCAATTTGACCGCGCCGCACTTGCGCCAACACACCAGCAGCCTGTTCACCACCCATTACCGAGATGCGCGCGTTCGGCCACATGAACAGAAAATTGGGGTCGTAAGCGCGCCCGCACATTCCGTAGTTGCCAGCGCCATAGGAGTTTCCAACGATTAGTGTCAGTTTCGGTACTTTCGCACAAGCTACCGCAGCCACCAACTTTGCTCCATGTTTAGCTATGCCGCTGGCTTCATACTGCCGCCCGACCATGAAGCCGGTGATGTTCTGCAAAAACAACAATGGGATTTTGCGCTGAGCGCACAGTTCAATGAAGTGCGCGCCCTTTTGCGCCGATTCACTAAACAAAACGCCATTATTAGCAACAATGCCGATTGGCATACCGTACAAACGGGCAAAACCGCATACCAAGGTGGTACCAAATAGCGCTTTGAATTCATCGAACTCCGACCCATCCACCACCCTAGCCAGGATCTCGCGCACATCGTAGGGTTTACGGATATTTTTTGGCACGATCCCTAACAACTCGCTTGCTGGGTACAGCGGCTCCACCGCAGCCAATAAATCGACACTGTTCGGTTTGGTTCGATTTAGGCGACTTACCGCCTGGCGAGCGAGTGTGAGGGCATGGTTGTCGTTGCGCGCGTAATGATCAGCGACCCCGGATTCCCGCGTATGCACGTCGGCGCCACCTAAGTCTTCAGCGCTCACCTCTTCCCCCGTCGCCATCTTCACCAGTGGTGGTCCACCAAGAAAAATAGTGCCTTGATTGCGCACGATAATGGCTTCGTCCGCTAGGGCGGGAACATAGGCGCCGCCCGCCGTGCACGATCCCATCACGACGGCTATTTGCGGAATGTTCTCAGCCGACATGTTCGCTTGATTGAAAAAAATGCGGCCAAAGTGCTGTTTGTCAGGAAAGACCTCGTCTTGATTCGGCAGATTAGCGCCGCCTGAGTCCACCAAGTAAATGCACGGCAAACGATTTTGCTGCGCAATATCTTGAGCACGCAGATGCTTCTTTACGGTAACCGGGTAATAAGTGCCGCCCTTAACTGTAGCGTCGTTGGCGACAATCACGCACTCTTGGCCAGCTACACGCCCGATGCCAGTAACTAAACCCGCTGCCGGCACATCATCTTTGCCGTAGAGTCCGAACGCGGCTAATTGCGAGAACTCTAAAAATGGCGTTCCCGGATCGATTAGCCCATTAATACGATCTCGCACCAACAACTTGCCTCGAGCCTGGTGCCGTTGTTGATAACGCTCACCGCCACCTTGTTCAATACGCGCAACCTGTCGCCGCAAATCATCCACCAGCGCTTGCATGTGTTCAGCATTTCCCACGAACTCCTGAGATCGAGGATTTAAGGTTGTGTCTATTCTATTCATGCCGTCTCCCTGCACCGTGCCGATTGATACCGTTTTATGCTACGCCACCACGTTGTCGACGTGATGCGCTGACCGAGCGTTGTTGTCAATCTTTTAGATCGAGTAGCAGAAACTCGAGCGTTTTTTTGGGCGCTAATACACCAACGTTTATCTTTTATTCTGACTACTAAGATCAAGATTGAAATTTACGCTCATCCGTCTAGGGTAGCGGCGCTGATTGTATTTACTACTTGAGAAACATGATGGAAAAGAAGTTTGAGGTTGCAATTGTAGGCTGCGGTTTTTCCGGAATGCTGTGCGCGAATTTTTTACGCGAGGCTGGGATAACCAACTTCTGTCTGCTAGAAATGAATTCTAGTCTCGGCGGTGTGTGGAGTCACGGCGGCGTTGGCGGTTATCCAGGTGCGGCCTGCGATGTGCCTTCTTATACCTATTTGCCGTTTCTTGACCAGACTGGCTTTATTCCGTCGAAAAAGTACGTCAATCAATCTGAAATCGCAGACTACGCCGAGCTCCTAGCTGATCACTGCAATATCCGCGACAACATTCAGTTTTCGCGCAAAGTGATGGACGTCGCTTATATCGATACGGCCACCTGGCGACTTAACACTTGGGATACCGCCAACGATTGTGCCGCAGAGCCGATTGTTGCAGCGCATGTGGTTTGCGCTAACGGGCCACTTTCGAGCCCAAGAATGCCAGAAATATCNGGTACAGACTGTTTCCAGGGTGAGAGTTTTCACACCGCACGTTGGGACTACGACGTCGACTTACGAGGCAAGCGTGTCGGCATAATTGGTACGGGGGCATCAGCAGCCCAGGTCATCACCTCGATTGTGGACGACGTGCAGTCGCTAACGGTNTTTCAACGCACACCCACCTGGGCCATGCCAAGGGACGATGAGCCAACCCCTCCCGAAATCGTTAACGCGTTCAAAGCCGGAGGATACAGCGAAAAACTGCGCCACGTAGATTGGAAGGGCGAACTGCCACCTGATCCTGATGCTTTGTTCACATTTGAGATGCTGCATGACGAGGAGCAAAACGCAGCCATTTGTGCAGGGATCGCCCAACGTATCCGCAAAGAGGTCAACGATCCAGCGCTTGCAGAGCTACTGACGCCGGACTATCCGTTCTTTTGTAAACGGGTGTTATTCATCGATGACTACTATACGACCTTCAACAAATCCCACGTNACTCTCGTTAACGACCCTGGCGGCGTAGTNTCTGTAAATGAGACTGGAGTGGTAATGGCAAGCGGCGCTGAGCATGACGTCGATGTGCTGATTTTCGCCACCGGTTTTGACAGCAATCACATTCCTTTCCCGGTGACAGGACGAGATGGCAAAACCCTTGCCGATGAGTTTGGCGCCAATGCTGCCAATAACTTCCAAATGACCCGGCCCAAATCTTTGTGGGGCATGCACGTTAGCGGCCTACCAAACTTTTATATGATGATAGGGCCGCAAAGCCTAAACCCAGTAACCAATGTCACGCTGTTGTGCGAGGAGCAAGGCAAGTACATTGCAAACCTAGTCACGTCTATGCACAGCAATGGCCAACGCGAAGTAGAGCCTACTGCCGCCGCTATTGCTGACTGGACTGAGCGCTGTANGGTCAGTTCCGATGGCAAGGTGTGGTTGCGCTGTAACAACTGGTACATGAAAAGTACAAAAACCGACCAACAAGCCGGCCGCGAGCGCAGCCAGGGCATGTGGATGGAATCTTACGAAGACTATCTAAAGCACCTTAAAGGCGCGGCTGGCGGCGGCCCAGAAAGATTACTGCAATTTTCTTAATGCAATAACGATCGAATCAACCACCCGCTCAGTTGCGCTGGGCGCGTCGCTGCCTCACCGCTTGCGCCAATTTCTCCAACAACGGTTCGGTGTCACGCCATGCCACACAGGCGTCAGTTATGCTCTGACCATAAGTTAGCGGCTGTCCTTCCAGAACGTCTTGGCGCCCTTCCACCAGGTTGCTCTCGATCATAAGGCCAAAGATATCTTCGTTGCCGCGACCTACCTGAGCAGCAATATCATTTACCACATCAATCTGCCGCGCCGGCACTTTGCGACTGTTCGCGTGGCTAGCGTCGATCATGATGCGCGCTGGCAAGCCAGCATTAGTTAGCATTGCTGCGGTGTCTTGCACCGAGAACATGTCGTAATTCGCATGCTTACCCCCGCGCAAAATCACATGGCAATCTTCGTTGCCTGCGGTCTGAAATATTGCGGAACGTCCCTGCTTGGTGACCGATAAAAAGTGGTGGGATTGCGAGGCGGAGCGAATTGCATCTACCGCCACTTGAATGTCGCCATCCGTAGCGTTTTTGAACCCCACGGGGCAAGACAAACCAGACGCCAATTCGCGATGCGTTTGGCTTTCAGTTGTGCGTGCACCGATGGCACCCCAAGACACCAGATCTGCCAAGTACTGAGGGCTAATAAGGTCTAGGTATTCCGTACCCGCAGCCAAACCCTGCTCCGCCAACTGCGCGAGCAACCCGCGCGCCAACTTTAACCCTTTGTTGATTTGAAAGGTGTTATTCAGTTCCGGATCATTGATAAGTCCCTTCCAACCAACGGTTGTGCGCGGTTTCTCAAAATACACACGCATAACCACACACAGGTCATCCGCCAACGCATCTGCGGATTTCTTCAGTAGTGCCGCATATTCCAACGCGGCAGCGGTGTCGTGGATGGAGCACGGACCCACCACCGCGACAAGGCGATCGTCTTCGCCACTGAGAATGCGATGGATAGCCTGACGCGCCTCACTCACCGTGGCCGCCGCCACCGCGGAGGGCGGCATTTCTGCAATCAAAGCCTGGGGTTCCATTAGCTCCGTTATTGAGCCGATTCTCAGATCGTCGGTCGCGAATNACATTCTTGTTCNCTTATCCCAACTCAGTACACCACGGCTGCGAAGGTTATCACGCCCATGGGCGCCACATCATCGTTGATTAGCGNTGCTGGTACCGGGTGACGGTTTGATCCGCCGCGCGCTGCAACGCCGACGCGATCTTTTCATCAAGACCGGCGGTATAGCGGAGTCCAACTGGACTTTGGCCAGTGAGCACGGCGAAAACCGTGCACGCGGCCAGATATGTGCCTGCGAGGCTTGGGTGCTTAACCGTCTGCTGGTACACCGGCTTGCCATTGTCATAACCAAGCAGATCTGGTGAATACAGATCCACCGACGTGTTTTGCGTCACGGCCGCAAAGGCCAACCCGATCGGTATAACTCGAGCCCCCAGCTCTGCGCCTCTTTTTGTATACGCCGCCGCCAGACCCTGTGTCATCTCTGGATCATCAGCATAGGCCCAGGTCATCATCAATATCGGCTCTACATCATGCTCGCGAGCAATGCGGCTCAACTCATCGGAAGCCTCCACAAAGCGCTGCCAACGCTTTAGCGGGCCGTTGCTGTAGTCATGCATAACCACTGCCTGCCATGAGTCATTCACCACGGCACTTTGTAACCCTGCAGCGTGCTCCCACAAGCCAGAGCCTGAAAAAGTCAGCATGCGCAAATTGCTCTGACCCGAGCGATGCAATCCGGCAGCACGCAACAAGTTGCCGTAATGCATGTGCAAACCATTGTTGTAATAGGTGAAGCTATTGCCGACAAACAGTACTTTGTCTGGCATCTGTCCAGGAGCAGCCGAGGCGAGCGCGACGTTGAACAGTAAAACCATGCTCACAATAATCTGCGCCCGAATCGTTACTGCTGTTAACTGGTCGATGCTGTAGCAACCAGATCTGGCTCCGATTTTAGCTCTCATGTGTCAAACAGATCCTTTTGCGCGCGCCGCCAAAACACCAGTCCGATGGCGGCATTAAACAGAATGAAGAAGTTGTGTTGCACAAATCCAAAGGCCGCCATCTGCCCTTCATTGTCCGGAAACAACACCACCCANAAGGTAATAGCAGCAGCACGCATGGGTGTCGGCACCGCGGCGGCGAAGAAAATCACAGGCAGTAAGGGCAACAGGCCAAGTACACTGGCTTCTACTCCAAACAGATTCAACGCCGCTGTGTACACCCCTACCGCGGCCAGCAACGCCGGCGACCGTAACAAGAAAAACGCAAAATAATGCCAGGGCCGAGCTTCGCGGAACGCGTGGAAAATCGGTTTATTGCGCAAGGTGTTGTTCGGTAGGACTTTACCGCGAAAGAAAGCGATCCATACCACCAATACCACCGCACCGGCCAGACCAAACCACGGAATTAGACTAAAGGCAGCGGGCAAGTCATCACCAGCGAACGCATAGCCGACACTGGCCCATGCCAGCAGATAAAACACCTCGCAGAACATGATGAACAGCATTACCGACCCGACTTCCCAGCCCGGCACTTGATGCCGCCGGTGCAGGTACCAGGCCATTCCGCCTTTGCCCACCTGTTCATTGAACAGCGACACAATGTAGGCGCTCGCTCGCACCGGTAAAATGTCTCGGTAGCGAATGTCGGTGATGAACCAGTTCAGCGCACGACTAACAACCAGCGTATCGATCGCAAAATAGAACAGCGAGTAACTCACCATAATAAGCAGCCAAGCGCCCCACTGCACATTGGCAAATACTTGTCGCATGTACTCCAGCAACGTCAGCCCTTCACGCATGGCCGCGCCGTTAAGACGGTAATAAAGATAGGCGAAGCACAATAAGGTGATGAAGAAAAAAATAGTCCGCCCTATGGTTGAGGATTTTTTATTCGCGGGCTGTTGTGGTTGCGAGGTTTCTGCGCTCACGGGACACCTGTTCATTTAGCGGTGGCAACACTTTACCTAAATCGCGCGCTTTTGCAGCGACCGTTTTCAACGACGCTAGAAGCCAGTACCCTTCACCTAACGAATGGAGGGACGCTATGAATCTTTACGACAACAAAGACTTACGCTGGAAGCATCACACTGGAAGCGACAAGTTCGACTATCCAATTAATTTTAAGTCCGCGTTACTCAACGCCAGAGAAGATGGTCACGTTGACTTGCTCTACTGGTGGGAACCCAACAGCTATTGCCATTTCCATCGCCACAGCGCGCATACGACGTCATTGGTCTTAAAGGGCGAATTACACGTGATCGACGTAGATCCGCACACCGGCGAGGAGTTACATAATCGAATTCGCACGGTTGGTGACTACGCTCACAAGGAGCCCGGCGACGTGCATATGGAGCGCGGCGGCCCAGATGGCGCGTTGGTGTTGTTCAGCTTATACACACCAGATGGCTTACTGGCAGAAACTCTCGCCAACGACGGCAGAGTTCTGAGCCAATCTACCATGGCCCCCATATTGGCAAAGGTCGCTAACTAGCCGATCAGAAACACCGCAAGCGCAACTCCGGCCGATACCAAAAGACCATAGTCAGCGCAATGTAACCAGACAAATTTGAGGAACCGACCGATGACAATGTTTCGTATTTTCTTAATCACCTTTTTGCTTGTCTTGACCATCTACAGCGTCATCGTAGTGGCAAATCACGGTATTAGCCTATTCGTTCCATTTTTTGGCGCCATCGTCGATATGACGTGGTCGGGGCAATTCAATTTGGACTTTATGGGCTTCCTCGCCCTGAGCGGTCTTTGGGTGAGTTGGCGCAATGACTTTAGCCCTGCAGGGATCGGCTTGGGCGTGCTGGCGTTTTTTGGCGGCATGATTTTCTTGCCGATTTATTTGCTATACCTCCTAGCGACCAATAACGGTGCCACGGCAACAGTGTTATTGGGCAGCAGGAGGCTCGCGGCACTACAAAAAGGCTGAGCCAACTTGTAATAAACGACAACAGCAAAACGCATTCATGCATAAGTTAAGGGGGTAGATTTGTGTATCCAGGTAAATACGCGGAAGCGCATCCGGACCGGCCGGCCTTTATTATGGCCAGCAC
>NHET02000110.1 GCA_002170355.2 Gammaproteobacteria bacterium TMED92 | reverse complement strand
TGGGGCCGCGCGAAGCCAACGTTGCAACTCCGGCGCCATCTTTCTGGATACATAATCTGGTACGTTTTCGAAGCTTGCCTGATCCATGCTAACGGCCAACGTTAGCCTCTGATTGTAGCGCTCCTTGGGGCGAATCACCGCAAACTGAGCGGCAATCGCAGTGTCATGGCGACGCCCTTTGATGTTCTGGCCACGCAACGCCAGCGAACCCGGCTGAATGTGGAACTTTACCAATCCTTGGATGTGCTCAAATGGCCATGGCGTAGCAAATATGTCGGGAAATTGCAGCGTTGTATCATCTGCATTTAGCTGCAAAGCGAGGTTGCGGCCGCCACCCCAAACGCGGCCCTGAGCGTTGTCTAGACTTGGCGAACCTCTATAGCCCTGTGCTCTTAGCCCAGACACCGAGGCCGAATATCCACTAAAGCCCTGGGCGTCAATAAACCCGTGAACACTATGGATCTGCCCACTGGGCGCCAACGCTTGCAACCATTCGCCAAAGATCGGCCACATGCCCGCGCTGGGAAGCAGCACCTCGCTTATCGCGGCGATGTCGACGCCACTGTTCCAAACCGCTAGCTCAGAACCTGCGGCATCGCCAAGCAATTGCACATGTAGAGGCGCCAACTCTAGACTGCGGGAGCGATTAGCATCGCCGGATCGTATGTTGACGACGCGGCTCACGCCGTTAATCCGACCCTTACTGCCTACTAGGTCGAGATCCAATGCAAACCGCAAGGGTGCTAGCTGAGTGTCTATCTGTTGCGCCAACATGTGCGCCACGATATGCAAGCGCCCCTGGCCTCGATCTGACTGCTGCTGCCAACGCACATTCTTGCCATCTATTACCATCGGCACATTGCCGAGCAAGCCAGCGGGGATTTTCAACTGCCCTTGCAGTCGCAGATCACGGAACAATACCTGTTGATCAAACCAAGAAACCTGCTCAACCAGCGATGCGTTGAGCCTCGAGGTAGCGCTGCCCGGTTCCGCCAAATGCACGTCCATAAAGTGCTCGGATTGCAGATTGCGTGCGCTGATACCGCCGTCGAGCGTTATCGATTCACCACTTTGCGGATGAAAAGTAAATCGCGCGTTGCCGAACAAATAATCAGCATGCTCTAGGCTTTTAACCAGGTCGAAGGGCAATACTAGCGCCTGTTGATTACGCAAACGCCAACCCTGTGGCGTTTGGTCAAAATGCAGCTGAGCCTGCCGCCAGAACACATGGCGCGGAATCCATGCGTTGCGAATCAGGCTCTCTAACGTATCCAGCTCCAATACAAAGCCCTGCATCTGTCCCGGGCCAAAAGTAATTTGCTCTACGCTCACTGATGGATTCAAACCATTCCATTGCGCACTTACTCCCTGCACACGAATTCTCTTCGAGGCAAGTAAGGTGTTGAGCTGTGGCGTGAATTCGCTGGCGAAGTANAGGGCGGTTCTGGCGATAATTTGCGCAACCGCCAAAACCACAACAAGCACACACAAAAGAACTGTTATCGGTCGAACAACGTAGCGTTGCAACCGCGGTAAGACTAAAGGGCGTTTTTCGACAGACACCGTAAACCGGNTAGTTCACCGACCCCTGCACTATAGAGATATCAAACTGGCCCGTCGTGAAGTCCGGCTCTACTTGTACACCAATGCCGCCCCGCACTTTCGCCCGCACGCTGCTCAGATACTTACTATTATCCGACAGCAAGCGATCCACCACGGCTTGGTCGGCTCGCACCAGATATTCGTTACCCGCCGCGTCTTTGTGCGCTCGGGCGTGTTTAAGCAGATCTCGGACAATGGCCTCGCAGGCCACCTCAACGGCAGANTCGCCGNCTGCATCGGCCTGCATGAGTTGTCCTAGGCTTTGGCGAGTTCGTTTACGACTTAACTGCACCGTGCCATGCTCGGAAAATTCTTCAACTCGCACTTGCGACGGATCACCGCTAAACGCCTCTCTTAGCGCAGACAAAACTTGTTGTTGGTTTTNTGGTTCCTGCATATCAATAAAGTCGATCACTACAAGGCCTCCTAGGTTGCGCAAGCGCAACTGTGTTGGGATGGTCCTTGCCGCTTCTAAATTTACCTGCAGTGCCGTGTCTTCCATCGATGCTGACGCACCCGGTGAACCCAAAAAGGCTTTGCTGTTCACGTCGATACTGACCAAGGCCTTGGTCTGCTCGAACACCAACTCAGCACCAGAGGGCATTGGATACTCTGCGCGCAAAGCTTGCTGAATTTGCTCCTCTAGCCCTAGCTGGGCGAAGAGGTCCGCATCGCTGTATTGGAGAATGTCTTTTCCTGACCAGTGCGGTAGCTGCTGCTGGGCAAATTCTTGTAATTCTTGCAACGTGGCATGGTCGTCTACCGTAACGCGCTGCACGTTGGCGCCGGCTAGGTCTCTCAATACGCGACACACAAACGGCAGTTCCGCATAAACCAGGCTTGGCACCTTTTGTTGCTTACTCGACTCAATGCTCTGTAACAATTCATTCCAACTGTCGCACAAGCGTTGGAAGGCATCGGTTAACGCTTCCTCGCTGGCGCCTTCAGAGGCTGTGCGCACGATCAAGCCAAAATCCGTATCGGCCAGTTGCTGTGACAAAATGTCCTTAAGCCGCTGGCGCTCGGCGGGACGTTCAATACGGCGCGAAATCCCTAGTTGCCCCGAGCGCTGGGTAAGCACCAAGGCATTTGTCGCCACAGACAACGACATGGTCAACTTCGCGCCTTTGTCCTCTATCGCATCTTTGACAACCTGCACAATGACTTCTTGGCCTTCATGCAGAAGTTTACGGATATCGATGCGCCGTTCACGGCTGTTCGGTTCAGCCTGCATTAACGGTTTAGCGGTTACATCGGCCGCGTGCAAAAAGCCCTGGCGCGGCATACCGATGTCCACAAAGGCAGCCTGAATTCCGCCGACTACGCGGACCACTTTGCCGCGATACACATTGCCAGTCAGGCTGCGATGAGCAACCCGTTCAATTTGCAAATCTTGCAAGGCGTCCTGGACAACCAATGCAGCCCGCGTTTCTTCAGGGCCGACGCCAATTACCAGTTGTTCATTCGATTGTTCAGACAATTCGACCACCCCATGTGTCTACGCCAAAGTAGGTGAGAAATTCTTCAGTTTCTTGCACCGGCAAACCCATCACAGCACTCGGGCTACCTGTTACTTGAGTCACAAATATACCGCCTATGCCTTGTAAGCCATAACCTCCAGCTTTATCTGCTGGTTCTCCCGTTCGCCAATAAGCTTCGGCTTCCTGTTTAGATAAATTGCGAAAACAAACATCACTAGCTACCACGGTGGATTTTGATTCACCCGCTACAGCAACTGTGAGCCCAGTGAGTACGCAATGGGAACGCCCGGACATCTCAAGCATCATGCGCACGCCATCTTCTCGACCCGCTGGCTTGCCAAGGACTTCTTGGTCTAAGGCAACGATCGTATCCGCAGCAATTACTACATGCTTCGGCGCGTGCGCCAATCCAGCAGCAGCTTTGGTACGCGAGAGCCGTTGCACATAATCCTCTGGCGCCTCGCCAGACATGCGACTTTCGTCTACGTCGGGCGACATGACGTCAAAGGTAAGCCCTATTTGTTGCAACAAATTGACCCGCCGAGGCGATGATGACGCCAACAGTATTGCGCCTGCGCTTGCAGCACTCATCGAAACGAGCCTTTCGGCTCCAACGCTCGCAATAGCTTGTGGGCATAGGGCCACAACAAGGCGGTAATTAACCCCGAGGTAAGCGGCAAAACGCTCCAACCTTGGTTATTAAAGAAGTCCAACCAAAAGCTCCTTATCACTTGTGCTATCACCACGAACACGAATACNACTATGGCTTGCTGCACGAATCCGTACATGAGGATACGCTCGCGAAAGCGCAGCAATATATAAGTCAAGGACGCGAAAATAGCGCCATTTAGCCCCATGGGCTCAGCCAGCAGAATGTCGACAAAGAAGCCTGCCAACCAGGCCCACAANACACCAAGGCGAGTGCCAACCCGCAATCCCCAGTATGTGACCAGCAGCAACAGCCATTGCGGCTGCCACAGGCTCAGCCACGGATACCAATCTGAGGGTAAGCGAAAAACGCTTAGCAACAATGCTACTATCGCGGCGCCCACCAAAATCAACGGATTCACAGTTCACCGCCCGAAGCCTTTGCCGCGGCGAAAACCACCAGCAAAAACCGNGACTGATTTATCCGCGCCAATGGTCGCACTTGCACCTGCGCGAACACAGAATTTGCGTCTAGCACCACAGCGGTGACTTCTGCCACTGGATAACCCACAGGAAATCGACCACCCAGCCCCGACGTTTCCAATAAGTCGCCGACCTGAATATCCATGGAGATTGGCACGCTCTCTAACACCAAATTATCTTTTGATCCTGTGCCTCCAGCGATACTGCGCGCGCCACTGCGATTTACCTGTACTGGTACCGCGTGGTCTTTATCTATGACCAGTAACACTCGACTGGTGGCGCTGCTGACTTCAACAACCTGGCCAAACAATCCATTTGCGTCCAACACCGCTTGGCCTACGGTCAGACCATCTCGGGCTCCCTTATCAATAATCACATGGTGCGAATTTGGCGTCGCACGCACACTGACAATTTCCGCAATCAGTACAGAGCCCGGCAACTTCTCTTTCGACCCCAGCAAATTGCGCATGCGGTCGTTGTCCGCCCTTAAGGCTTGGTAGCGCTGAGCAGTGTGTGACAGCGTCAGCAATTGCAGTTGCTGCTGCTCTAGTCGCGCTAGTAACTCCTGTCGACTGCTGAAATTGCGACTAACTATGCCGCTAATCGAATATGGAGCTTCGGCAATGTAGTAGAGCGGACTAACAATTTGCAACAGCGCCGAACGCACGGGGCGCAAGTACTGTGTGTAAGCGTCTAGCGAGGCAAGCAACAACGACAGCAGCGTCAACACCAGCAGCATATAGCCCGCCCCACTGCTTTTGACGAAGAGCGCTCTAATGACCGACCTCTACGCTGGCTTTACAACAGAGTTTAGCGAACGACTCATCCAAGCTTATCCAAGCGTTTTAGCCTATTAGATGTCCAGCAAGTGTGCATTACCCGCTTCATCCATTAGTTCTAGAGCCTTGCCACCACCCCGAGCCACGCAGGTAAGCGGATCTTCCGCAATAATCACAGGCAGCCCTGTTTCCTCAGCGAGCAAAATATCTAAATCTCGCAGTAACGCACCGCCACCAGTCAGCACCATCCCAGTATCAGCAATGTCCGAAGCCAATTCAGGAGGGCATTGCTCCAGCGCACTCTTTACTGCTTGCACAATCATCGACAGGGGTTCTTGCAGGGCTTCAAGTATCTCATTGCTGTCTAACGTGAAACTTCGGGGGATACCCTCGGCTAAATTACGACCACGAACATCTATTTGGCGAATTTCTTTTTGCGGATATGCCGCACCAACTTCTTGTTTAATGCGCTCAGCTGTCGCCTCGCCGATGAGACTGCCTTGGGTGCGACGAACGTAAGCAACGATAGATTCATCAAAGCGATCGCCACCCACCCGAACCGTGTCAGAAATAACCACTCCGTTTAGGGAGATGATGGCTATCTCTGTAGTGCCGCCGCCGATATCCACAACCATGGTGCCGATGGCTTCATGCACCGGCAGACCCGCGCCAATAGCCGCAGCCATCGGCTCTTCTACTAACCGGACATCCCGCGCGCCTGCAGACTGGGCACTTTCACGGATCGCTCTTCGCTCCACTTCGGTGGACTTACACGGAACGCAGACCAGTACCCGTGGGCTCGGCCGAATGATGCTGTTCTCATGCACTTTGGCGATAAAATACTTGAGCATTTTTTCGGTCACAAGAAAATCTGCTATGACGCCATCTTTCAGCGGGCGAATCGCGGTGATATTGCCTGGCGTACGACCCAACATACGTTTGGCATCAAGGCCGACAGCTGCAACACTTTTTTGCGAACCCTGCATGCGTATTGCCACTACTGACGGCTCATTCAGCACAATGCCTGACTCACGCACATAGATGAGCGTGTTCGCGGTCCCCAAGTCGATTGACAGGTCGCGCGAAAACATTCCGCGAAAATACTTAAACATGCCTAACGCTCCGGCCGAACAAACGTAAATGATAGGCTCTCCAGACGCGGAAAGCACGGCAATAGTGCCGTGAAATCGATACCATTGAGTTACATTTTGTTGCACGCTCAGGTGTTATCGGAGCAATGATTTGCCAGTTCGCGCAATTTTTTTGACGTGCCAGTACACTTGCCTAGTCTTTTGATTGATGAGCTGAAATGAGCGACGCGAAAGCTGTTATTCCTATCGACCACTTGGCGAATCTTGCTCGCCTTACTTTTGAACCTGCCGCCGGCGCAGAAGCTCGCCTGGATCTGGAGAAGATCATCACTATGATCGACGCGATGCAAACGGTGGACACCCGAGAGGTTGCGCCTCTCTCTCACCCACTGGACAGTTCACAACGTTTACGCAAAGACATTGCCAATGAGCACGATCAAAGAGAAAAGTTCCAAACGAACGCGCCCAGCACTAGCGACGGCTACTACTTGGTACCAAGGGTAATTGACTAATGGCACCACCGGTAACCTTACGCGCCATGAGCAAAGCCCTCGCTGCAGGGCAAATTTCTAGCCGCGAGTTGACCCAAGAACATCTCAAGCAACTACGCAACGAGACGTTAAATTGCTTTATCACAATCGCCGACGAGCGGGCGTTGCAACAAGCTGACGCCGCCGATGAGCGACGCGCGAAGAAGAACACGCATCCTTTAACCGGCGTACCAATTGCCCACAAAGACATTTTCTGTACTGACGGACTGCCCACCACTTGCGGCTCACGCATGCTTGAAAACTTCGTCGCACCCTACAATGCCCATGTAGTTGAGCTGTTAGATAATGCCGGAGCTGTCACCCTCGGCAAAACTAATATGGACGAATTCGCCATGGGCTCGTCTAACGAATCTAGTTATTTCGGCAGTGTCAGTAATCCTTGGGATTTGGATCGTGTGCCAGGCGGTTCCTCTGGCGGTTCAGCGGCAGCGGTAGCTGCGGGCCTGGTAGCTTGTGCCACCGGCACAGATACCGGAGGATCGATACGCCAGCCAGCCGCGCTATGCGGTATTACCGGACTGAAGCCTACCTATGGGCGTATCTCTCGCTACGGCATGATCGCTTTTGCATCAAGCCTGGACCAAGCGGGACCGATGACCTGCGATGCTGAAGACGCTGGTTTAATGCTTAGCACAATGGCTGGATTCGATGCCAAAGACTCCACCAGTGCACGGCGAGACGATGCATGGCTCGCTGCTATTGCCGAATCAGGCATCCCAAATTTAGGTAGATCGTTGACCATCGGCCTGCCAAAGGAATACTACGACGACCTTAGCCATAATGCTGCGATAGAGGCCGTGCATAGTGTCCTCAAACAACAAGGCCACCGACTGGTTGATATCAGTTTGCCGCACACTCATGCCGCAATACCGACCTATTACGTGATCGCCGGTGCAGAGGCGTCAACAAACCTCTCTCGTTACGACGGCGTGCGCTTTGGTCACAGGTGCGATAATCCAGAGTCTTTGCAGGACTTGTATCGGCGTTCGCGTAGCGAAGGCTTCGGCGCCGAGGTAAAGCGCCGGATTCTTACCGGAACCTATACTTTATCGGTAGGGTATTTTGACGCTTATTACGTCAAAGCCCAGCGCATTCGCCGCTTGATTGCGAACGACTTTAAGGCAGCGTTTGCCGACGTCGACATTTTACTGACACCCACCAGCCCGACGCCCGCATTCACAAAAGGTCAGCTCAGCGGCGACCCAGTGGCTATGTACCAACAGGATCTGTATACGGTTCCTACGAGCCTAGCCGGTTTGCCCGCTCTGTCTATGCCTTGTGGCTTTATTGACGGATTGCCTATCGGAGCACAGCTTATTGCGCCCGCTTTTCAGGAGGATCTACTGCTCGGCTTGGCGGCGCAGTATCAGCGCAACAGCGATTGGCATTTGCAGCGACCGGGCGGTCAACGGGTGAGTGCGGAGTGGTTAGCATGAGTTGGGAAGCGGTTATCGGATTAGAAATCCACGTTCAACTGGCCACTGAAAGCAAAATTTTTTCCGGCGCAGCTACCAAATATGGCGCAGCTCCGAACGCTCAAGCCTGCGCTGTGGACTTGGGCTTGCCAGGGGTATTACCAGTATTGAACGAGACTGCCGTCGAAATGGCAGTCACGTTTGGCTTGGCTATAGGGGCGCAAATTAACTTACGTTCGATCTTTGACCGCAAAAACTACTTTTATCCGGACTTGCCCAAGGGGTATCAAATTAGTCAGTTTGCAACGCCAATTGTCGGCCAAGGCGAGATCACCTTGAGCATGGATAATGGGGACGAACGGGTGATCGGCATCACTCGCGCCCATTTAGAGGAAGACGCAGGTAAGTCGGTGCACGATCTATTTCCTGGACAAACAGGCATTGACCTGAACCGCACCGGCACGCCGCTGCTTGAGGTCGTGTCTGAACCAGATCTGCGCACGGCCCAAGAGGCGGCCGCGTATTTCCGCCAAATGCACAACTTAGTCAAGTACTTAGGCATTTGTGACGGTAACCTCGCAGAAGGCAGCATGCGCTGCGACGCCAATGTTTCCGTACGTCCCACTGGACAGGAGGAATTCGGTGAGCGTACGGAAATAAAAAACATCAACTCATTTCGATTTGTCGAGCGCGCCATCGAATTAGAAATTGAACGGCAAATTGATGTGTTGGAATCAGGCGGTAGCATAGCGCGAGAAACGCGACTTTTCGACGCTGACGCCGATGCAACCCGCAGCATGCGCAGCAAAGAGCTCAGCGAAGACTACCGCTATTTTCCTGACCCAGATTTATTGCCTTTGCAGATTAGCGAGGACTTTGTGCGGCGGGTACGAGACAACTTGCCCGAACTTCCGGAAGCTCGTCGGCAACGCTATCAAACAGAGTTAGGGCTATCAGCTTACGATGCAGCAAGCTTGAGTAACGACATCGACAAGGCAGATTATTTTGATGCAACGCTGCAAATATGCGGCAATGCCAAGGTCACCGCGAATTGGCTCAACGGTGAACTTAGCGCGCACCTTAATCAAGCAGAGTTGAACATCGACGCCAGCCCCGTCAGCCCAGAGCAGTTGGGCTATCTCATTACCCGGCTCGACGATGACACACTGTCTTCAAAAACCGCTAAAGAACTGTTTAAGGCGTTGTGGACAAGCGCAGACGCAAACGCCGAGGTAGATGTTCTGATAGCAGAGCTAGGACTCAAGCAGATGAACGACGACGGCGAACTGGCCGTCATTGTTAAGCAAGTGCTGGAGCAAAACCCAGATCAAGTAGCCGAACTCAAAGCAGGCAAAGATAAGGTGCTGGGATTTCTCGTCGGTCAAGTGATGAAGGCTACAGCGGGTAAAGCCAACCCGAAACAAGTAAACGAGTTAATTCGCGCTCAATTGTGAGAACGCAATGAACCTTTATGCCGCCGTCGTGATGTGTGTGTGTGAACGGCTATTGGTCTTTATAGTCTACTGCCGCCACTAAAACATCGCGGCGCGAAACCTGCCCCACCAACTTACCCTCATGCACCACAGGAAAGCGCCGCCGATGTTCTCGGATGAAGCGCTCGGCTAGCGTATAAATGTCCAAGTCCGGTGCAACAGTGTCTACCGGCGCCTGCATATAATCGCCGACAATACCGATAGGCTCGTTGTAATAACTGTCCTGAATCACCACAGACATTAAATCCACCTCGGACAGAATACCCACTAGCTGATTCGTTTCGTCAACGACTGGCGCAGCCGTGATACCGTGCTCTAGAATTTGTTTCATCGCCTCCACCACATTCAAATTCGGTGTAAACGTCACCAACTTAGTACTCATATAATCCCTTACTTTTAGCGAGCGCATGACTAACCCCTATTAATAGTCGTTTCCTGCACAACAAGATTACTCTCTTTGTAAAGAATTTAGCGCTTCCAAAAGACAGGAAAAAATGCAATTTTGGCCGGCTGCAGCCGCATCACAGTGCCGCTGCTCACGATCAATTCCACCCTATCCGCAACACTAAATCGCGGTGTAGTATTGAGCGCGTGTTTACCCGAGGCTTGGGTATTCGGCGTTTTGCGAAACAAATTACTAAAAAAATTTGACTGGAGGGACCAATGAGCGACAAGCCTTTACCGGCAGTGCCATATTTGAAGATACCGGAGGACGGCGAGCCTTATTTGGAGGGTTATAAGTGTGGGCACTGTGGTGCAACCTTTCTCGGTGAACGACATGTGTGCTCTAAGTGTGGCGCCCGCGATCAAATGTCTGCAGTCACTCTACCCAACAGTGGCAAACTGTATTCGTATTCCATTGTACATCGTTCGTTTCCCGGCATCGCAGTGCCGTATGTCAGCGCAATCGTTGACTTAGATGACGGCACTGCGATCAAAGGTAATTTGATCAATGTCGACCCAGACCCAGCGAGCATTCCTTTCGATATGCCCGTTGAAGTGGTGTTTGACGACGCGCTCGGACGCAAAGATACCGACGGCAACGCTTACTTATCTTACTTTTTTCAACCCGCTGCCTCGGCTTAGAGCAGCGCAACCAATCATCTAGGGAGATTTAACAATGACAGACGCGTATATCGTTGGTGTCGACATGATCAAGTTCGGACGTTTTCCGGATAAAACTGTTCCGCAAATCGGCGCGCAAGCGGCGCTTTTGGCGTTGGACGATTGCGGCCTCACCATTCAAGACATGCAGGCTCTGTACTGCGGCAACCTCGGCCAAGCCTCCGGCATGGTGGGACAACGTTTGTTACAAGAGATTGGCCAAACGGGCATGCCTGTGGTGAACGTAGCTAACGCATGCGCTACTGGCGCCACCGCGTTCCGCGAGGCTTGGGCGTCCGTGAAAGCAGGCTTGTACGATTGCGTACTAGCGGTCGGGGTTGAACAAATGGGCAAGGGCTTACTTGGCGGTGGCGGTGCAAAGGTTGGTATTCCAAAAGAGGGTCTACTTGGTTCCGGCACCATGCCTGCTGTCTTTGCTGAGGCTGGTATGGAGCACGCACGCAAGTACGGTACCACCTTTGAACAATTCGCTAAGGTATCAGTGAAAAACCACCACCATTCGACGCTGAATCCAAAGGCAATGTACCAGATCGAAACACCTTTACCTGAGGTTATGAACGCTGAAATGATCTCGTATCCCAACACTAAGCTAATGTGCTCGGTAAACGTCGACGGTTCAGCGGCCGCGGTAATCTGTTCGGAGAGAAAAGCCAAAGAACTCGGCCTAATGAGTCGCGCAGTTAAAGTACGCGCCTCGGTGTTGGCCTCTGACCCATGGCAAGAGCGAGATCTCGTTATGCCTGACGTCAACTCCTGTACCCGTAAGGCTGCGAAAGAAGCCTACGAGATGGCTGGTCTCGGGCCAGACGATGTAAACCTTGTGGAACTGCACGACTGCTTTGCCACTGCAGAAATTTTGCACTATGAAAACCTCGGTCTGTGTAAAGACGGCGAGGCTGGTCGTTTGATCGACGAAGGCGAGGTGCAGTTGGGCGGTCGAATTCCCGTCAATGTTTCTGGCGGCTTGCTATCAAAAGGTCATCCCCTCGGTGCCACCGGTATTGCAAATATCTACGAAGTCAGCACCCATTTACGCGGCGAGGCGGGAAGCCGCCAAGTAGAGGGTGCAAAGATTGGTTTGACTCACGTAATTGGACTGGGCAGCGCCTGCGCTATTCATGTATTGGAAAAAGCTAGCTAAGTTAGTTCGGCGGATCAACAAACGCCGGCGCAAGCCGGCGTTTTTTTTCGACCTTTGCAATAGCTGGAGTATTTATGCGCATTGGCGTCGTTAGCGACACTCACAACAACCTCAAAAATGTTCGCCGTATCGTTGAACTTTTCAATACAGCGGCAGTGGATCGCGTCATTCACACTGGTGACATTACCCAAGCCAAGACCATCGAAGTATTCGCCCAACTAGATGCGCCTATGAGCGGCGTATTCGGCAATAACGACCAAGAGCGCGCGACTTTAGAGGCGGCCATTGAACGTTTTGGTTTTGACTTTTATGAACCGCCGTTTGAGGTGGTTTGGGATGATCGCGACATCATTGTGGTGCATGATCCGCTTGAATTTGACGGCCACCTTGCCAACCAAGCCATTGCTTTGCACGGCCACACCCATCGCTACCGCTGCGAGCAACAGAACAGTCAGTTGATTTTTAACCCAGGAGAATGCGCCGGCATGATGGTAGGTCTGAACGCCATTGGAGTACTGGACACAACGGACCTGACAACTGAGCTTATTCGCTTTTAAGGTAGACGCTCATAGCTTGGGAGGCTTTAGAGCAGGGCCCTCCAGCATTATCAAACACCCATTAGCAGACAAGTCTCTTTGGTGTTGCTAAGCAGAAATCATCCGCTTAAACCGTTCAGGATTTCACCAATACGAGCTGCGTTTGCTCCCAAGTCGGACTGTCCAACTCGGGAGACACTGCGAACATCCACCACCGAACCACCGTTGGCTCCGGAGGCTACTCGCACTGCCACATCGTCCTTAAAGCCGAACCAAAACGTTGTCGCTGTGGCTTCTACCAGACCCGAGCTCTTATTCACCGCCACAATCTCTAACCCCATAGCGCGCATAACCGCTTCAGCTCGATCTAGTGTCTCGCCCACCGGCGCCATAAGTTCTAGCGACTTTACCTCAGGATACGCCGCAGCCTGCTGCGGCCCTAATACCGCAGCGTCATACGCCAACGGGTTGGCCTTAGCGGCGTTACGTATGGCTACAATTTTGTCGAACTGGGGCGGATTAACAGTATCTGTTGAGATATTGTGAATAGGCGGTACCGAGCTAGCTCTTGAGTACTGCATGCCCAAAACCGCCAACACCAAAACACCCAGCAAAACGCCAATTAATACCGCTGGGCGTTCCAACGTTAAACCGTTACGCAGACATACAATATAGGCCAACACGCCAAGAAAACTCGCCAGTGTCGCCAGGACCGCACCTGCCGCCAACAGCATAAAGCCACCAGTAAATTCCCAAAGCCCGATCTTGGTACCCAGTGCTCCCAAAGGCAGGCACACAACCGCGATCACGCCGCCAATCAGAATGGCTTGTGACCACCAACGTTTCGTCTCTACTGCTTGATCGTTCATGTTCTTTCCTAGTTGTATAATTGAGAGCGTTGTCTATGTGATGGTCGAACCACCATCAACAACAATATTCTGCCCGGTGGTAAATGAACCAGCCGCCGAGGCGAGGTACACCGCCGAACCAGCAATTTCTCTGGGTTCACCAATACGCTGTAATGGATCGCCTTCGGTTCGCGCTTTCAAAATGTCTGGGTTTTCCCAAAGCGCACGGGCGAAGTCGGTACGCACTAAGCCTGGTGAAATACTGTTCACGCGAATGTTGTGACGCCCATATTCCACGGCAAGGTTTCGCACCATCTGAACATCCGCTGCTTTGGAAATGCAGTAAGCACCCAACACCGGACTGCCCTTAAGACCCCCAACGCTGGACACGATAATAATGACACCGTCTTTGCGCTCGACCATTTCTGGCAGCACCATGTTTGCCAACCAATGATTCGATTTAATGTTAATGCCGAGAATTTTGTCGAAGGCCTCGTCTGGCAGATCTCGCATCGAGCCATAGTAAGGATTGACCGCGGCATTACAGACTAAAATATCGATCTTCCCAAGTTCGGCGCGAGTTTTGTCTACAAGTTCCTGGAGATCCTCTTTACGACCAATGTGTGCAGGAATCGCAGTCGCGCCTCCCGGGTTGTTAGCCAGTTCTTCATTAATCGCATCGGCAACCTCTTGGCAGATATCACCTTTACGACTGCTGATCACGACTTGCGCGCCGTGACGTGCCATCTCCTCAGCGATCGCCCGGCCAATGCCTTTGCTCGATCCGGTAATCAGTGCCACCTTGCCAGTTAAATCAAACAACGTGCTGGCCATAGCTGCCCTCCTATTTCGTGCCGTCAAAAGTAGTTGTTTAGCGGCTGCAAGCAAACCAAAAAGCTGCGCCGATTGCCAGCCAGACATAGCTCTATATCAACCTTCTGAATTGTTTTGCGGTATCATGCCGCCGTTTTAGCCTCGGCCCAGCGCGATCCCGGTCCGCTAGAGCCACCGCCAAGCTCGTAGCCATTACATAGGAACATTGCCGTGACCGCACAATCCATGGACGAACTGGTTGCCCTGGCAAAGCGCCGTGGTTTCATTTTCCAATCCAGCGACATCTACGGAGGCCTGCAAGGGGTTTACGATTACGGCCCTTTGGGCGTTGAGTTAAAAAACAATCTCAAAGCTGCATGGTGGCGCGCCATGGTATACGAACGTGATGATGTAGAGGGATTAGACGCAGCCATCCTGACTAACCCAACCACTCTCAAGCACTCTGGGCACGAGGATACCTTCACAGATCCATTAGTGGATTGCCGCAGTTGTAAAAGTCGTTGGCGCGCGGATCACATTAGTGACGGCATTTGCCCGGGCTGCGGCGCCAAAGATCTTACCGAGCCTCGGCCTTTCAACTTGATGTTCAAAACCCAAGTGGGACCCGTGCAAGACGAAAACGGTAATTTTGCCTACTTGCGGCCCGAGACCGCGCAAGCAATTTTCACCAACTTCAAAAACGTCGTGGACTCCACATCGCCCAAATTACCCTTTGGTATTGCACAAATCGGCAAAGCCTTTCGTAACGAGATAACGCCACGCAATTTCATCTTCCGCGTGCGCGAGTTCGAACAGATGGAACTAGAGTTTTTTGTACGTCCGGGCGAGGACGATGACTGGCACGAACGCTGGGTCGAAGCGCGACTAAAGTGGTGGCAACAACAAGGTGTGCCAAGAGACACTATTGAGCTCTATCACGTTCCCGGTGACGAACTCGCGCACTACAGCAAGGCAACGGTAGATCTAATGTATCGGTTCCCACATGGGGTCGAGGAATTGGAAGGCATCGCCAACCGCACCGACTTCGACCTCGGCTCCCACACAAAGAGCCAGGGTGACTTTGGTATCGACGCCAAAGTAGCGCCGAACTCGGATTCCAATGCCAAGCTTGCGATCCAGGATCTCGAAGGAAAAGGCTGGACGGTGCCCTATGTGATAGAGCCGTCAGCCGGCGTAGAACGCGGTGTGCTTGCGATAATGAACGAAGCCTACACCGTGGAGACATTAGACAATGGCTCCGAGCGCACGGTAATGGCCTTTAAGCCGCATCTCGCGCCGATTAAGGTTGCGATCCTCCCACTTAAGCGCAATCACGAGGGAATCGTCAGCAAGGCAAAATCAATTAAAAACGATCTGATGAGTTTGGGTATTGGTCGTATTTTTTACGAAGACACCGGTAACATCGGTAAAGGCTACCGACGACACGATGAAGTCGGTACGCCACTGTGCGTAACTGTAGATTTTCAAACCATAGAGGACGACGACACCGTCACCATCCGCAACCGCGATACCATGACGCAAGAACGCATTGCAGTTAGCGAGCTGGGCAGTTACGTCAGCCAGTTCATGCGCGGATAAACATCAAGTGACCATTGCCGACTGGTTGTTGCTGAGCCTTACGTTATTGGCTGGCGCAGCCAGTCCAGGTGCGAGCCTAGCCCTGGTTATACAACGTGCCCTGCATCAAGGACGCCGAGCCGGCATGATCGTCGCCCTGAGCCACGGATTAGGAATATTGTTGTATGCAGGTGCTGTTGCCTTGGGTGCGGCGGAGTTGCAAAACGCCTACCCGCAGACTTTCAGAACCTTGCAAATCATCGGCCTGGCTTTTTTAGCCTATCTCGGCGTCAATATGCTTTACGGTGGCTGGCGCGGCAGACATGCCCAAGCGGAGGAGCAAGCCACGCAAACACCCAGTCAAAACCCATTAGGCTTAGCCGCGGACGGCTTCCTGATTGTATTTTTTAATCCGAAAATAGCGATCTTCTTTTTCGCCATTTTCAGCCAATTTCTAACCACGCAGTTGAGCTTTACCAACCGGCTCTCCATGGCTAGTCTGGCCGGCGCAATAGACGCCCTATGGTATTGCGCCATTGCAGCACTGATCTCGTTGCCCTTCGTACGAACACGATTGCGAGAGTACGCCTGGCAACTAGACATTGCTTTTGGCGCCGCGTTGTTATTGATAATGCTGCTGTTAATTTAAGGCCAAGCGACGGAACGATTCCATCCACACAGCGTTCGTAGTTCATTGGTTTGTGGAATGATTTGGTGGGCCCACCGTATAAGTTGTGTCGTTGGGATAAAGCAGCCTACTCATCGACTGGCTGAGAGTTCGCCTTGATCTCTTCAACAATCTCCCAAGCCTGTTGGCTGGCGTATTCCAGATCGTTGGCATCTAGATACATGTCGATCATGCCGCTGATTTCTTCCAGGTGCCCGGCGCCATTGACAATAAAGTGCAGTTCTTCAGACTTTCCAGCTAAGCGGTTCGCCACGAGCTGATGCTTAACGATGTCGAAGGTTCGCTGCTCCCAGTTACTAGTGCTGGAGGGGTCATAAATTGGGCTTCTTTTGCCGCTTTTAACCTCATCCAGCGAGTTAGCGGCTGTTACCGTATCGTTGTCCGAGAAAACATCCGGTCGATACGCCTCAAAAGCAGGTAAACGGACGTACTCATGGTTGGCTAGCTGCTGATAACCGGTGATTGGATCGTCGGCAATTATTTTTCTAATCAGTTGTTCTGTGAGTTCGTCTCGCTTCCTCACCGCAGCCACGCGAGGCTTTTGGTCCTCCCTTACCAGCGCCCCGACCACGGTGCCCCAAACACCTGCCTCGCCTTGCTCAATATCAAGGTACTCGTTGACCTCTGCCGCACTCTCCGCCAGCCGATCAGCCGCACGATAATCGCCCATCAATGCGGCACGTTGAGTGTACTCAGCCGCCAGTTTTCGCCGCTGCCATTTAAGCTCTAATGGCAAGCCTTCTACGACAAACAATTCTGGCAATGCGCCTACAGTGTCGCCGACCCTCGGGCAATTGGCTCGGAGCCATGTGTATTCGGCCCTTTCAACGCCCTCCTTCACGTCCGCGTCAGCAAGCATCTGCAGATCCGTTACCCCGTGGTACTCCAACATCCCGGCACTGTCTTTTTGAAATTCGTAGTCAAAACAGCCTTGGAGAAGTTTCCCAATTTCGGCGAACGCCCCAGCGCTGCAGCGTTCAGAATGTGCGCTACTTGAAGACCAGCCGGTGTCTGGTGGCACACAGGACGCATCTGCTAGAGACAATTGCACCGCATCCATATTCGCATCTAACCGCTCTATTAGATCGACATAACTGAGATCACCCATCACCGGCATTGCAGCAATCAGCGGGGTGATGGCTGCTATGCACTCGGGTGCAGATGTATCATCAATGCATTCGATCAATTCAAGATCGAGCTCGCTCACTTCTGAATCAACGGAGGACTCTGG